>VGXJ01000094.1 GCA_016873375.1 Phycisphaerae bacterium | reverse complement strand
CGACCGCAAGGCCGTCGGCGATGCCGGTTTCGATGATGCCATGCGCACGATCGCCTTGGGCCGTCAGGGCCGAGGTGTCATGATCGTGCTCAGTGACTTCCTGTTGCGCGACGGCGCCGAGAAGGGGCTGCGTTCGGTCGCAGGCCGCGGCTTCGATGTGTATGCGCTGCAGCTCATCGCCCCGGAAGAGCGTGACCCGGGCATGCACGGCCTGACCGGTGACTTGCGGTTCATCGACAGCGAGGACGGCGCCGAGGTCGAGATGACGATCACCTCGAAGGCGCTCGAGGCGTATGGCCAGGCGACCGTCGCCCACGCCACGGCCTTGCGCGACTTCTGCGTGCGCCGCGGGATCGTGCATGTTCCGGTACCCACCACCACGCCGGTCGACGAACTCCTGCTGGACTACCTGCGCAAGCGAGGGCTGCTGCGATGACGTGGCTTGCACCGCTGGCGGGGATCATCCTCGCGGCTGCCACGCTGCCGCCGCTGCTCGCGCTCTACATCCTGCGCCTTCGTCGGCCCAAGCGCACCGTGGCGAGCACGCTGCTCTGGACCCGTCAGGTCGAGGATCTGCGCGCAAACAGCCTGTTCCAGCGCATGCGCATGTCGTGGCTGCTGATCCTGCAGGCGATCGCCATCGCCCTCCTCGCTCTCGCGCTGGCGCAGCCGCAGGCTGATCTGGGGCTCGTCGAAAGCGGTCGCGTGGTGCTGCTCATCGATCGCAGCGCGAGCATGGGCGTGAAGGATGCCGATGGCCGCTCACGGCTGGAGCAGGCCAAGCGGGAGGCGCATGAGCGCGTGGATGCGCTCTTCGGCGCCGGGCTGTTCTCGCAGGCGCCGGAGGTCATGGTGGTGACGCTCGCGCGCGAAGCCACCGTGCTGAGCCCGTTCAGCACCATCGCCGCGCGTGCGCACGATGCGATCGATGCGATCGAGGCCACCGACGAGACGACCTCCCTCGTGGATGCGCTTGATGTGGCGCGCTCCTTCATGGAGGTGCCCAATCCCGACAAGCAGGGCGCTCCGCAGGAAAGCGGCGTGACGCTGGAACTCTGGTCCGACGGCCGCATTGCCGACCTTGAACGGTGCGTGGTCAAGCCAGGCGAGAGTCTGCGCTACCACCCCATGGGTTCGCCCACCGCGCGCAATGCGGGCGTGGCCGGGGCAGGCGTGTCACGACTGGCCGGCAACCCCGATGATGTGGCGGTCTTCGCGCGCATCATGAACTGGAACGAGGCTCCGCTGCACTCGGATGTCGAGCTTTGGGTCGATGGTGCCTTGCGAGCCGTGCTTCCCAAGGGTGTGGATGTGCCCGCTGCCGGCGAGGACCCATCGCGCAAGACCTGGCTGCCCGGCGAGGTGCGCGTGTCGTTCCCATCGGTCAGCGTGAAGCCCGACGGCATCGTCGAGGTCCGCCTCGTCGAGACGGATGACCAGCCCGCCGACAACCGCATGGCGATGGTCGCCGCCCCGGCTGCCGCCGCGCGCGTGCTGCTGGTCGGGGCATCATCGATCACGCGCAGCGTCGCACAGGCACTCCCGGTCAAGTCGGTCGATGCCATCACGCTTGAGGAGTTCACCACGCGCTCGGCCGCCAATCCCGCATGGCTCGATGCATTCGATGTGGTCGTGCTCGATGGCGCCTCGCCGCCTGCGTTGCCCCCGGCCCGCTACCTCGTGCTCGGTGGGTCGGTTCCCTTCGAGGGGCTGAACCCCTACGGCGAGAAGACGAATGTCTCGATGCGCTCAGTCCAGGCCGCGCATCCCTTGCTGCGGTTCGTGAACCTTGATGAACTCGGCGTGTCGCGTGCCATGGCGTACTCGCCTGCCAGCGATGTCGAGACGATCGTCGAGGGCAGCGACGGGCCGCTGGTCATCACGCTCGCCCGGGCAGGTGCGCAGGCGGTCGTCGTGGCCTTCAATCCGCTGGACAGCAACTGGCCGTTCCAGCGTGGCTTCGTGAACTTCATGGCCAACGCCGTCGAATTCCTGGCGGCCAGTGGCCGCGAAGTGGCGCTGCCCACGATCGCGCCGGGTGATACGCAGCCCGTCAGGCTGCCGACCGGCGTGCGGTCGATCGCGCTCGCGTCGCCCTCCTCGCGCACCCAGGAGATCCCGGTGACGGATCCCGCACAGATGATCGTCGGGCCGTTGCGCCAGGCGGGGATCTGGGCCGTGCGCTGGCAGCAGGATGGCGAGGAGCGATCGCGACCGATTGCCGTGGCGCTGCAGGATTCACGGGAGGGCCGCATCGGCACGCTCGAGTCGCTGTCCCTCGGCTTGGAGACCGTGCGAGGTGTGCAGGGCGGCGAGTCAGCCCGCAGCGCGCTCTGGCCGTGGCTCATCCTCGCGGCGCTTGCCGTGCTGACCCTTGAGTGGCTCGTCTACCTCCGCAAGGTGTGACCGACGCGACCTTGGCTGTTGCGCATCGTGCGCCGGTCAGGACTTTGCGGCGGGCGTGCGCAGCTGCGCCAGCAACTCATCATCGATGCCCAAGTACTCCCGCATGTGGCGGTCGTAGATCTCCTGGTCGCTGTCACGGCTGAAGTCGAGGCGGAGTTCGTTGATGACCTTGGTGCCTTGGCCGATCCAATCGCGCCAGGTCTCGGCGCTGATCGTGTCGAAGATCCACTGGCCCACGGGGCCGCGGAAGGGGGGTGCCGGAAGCTTCGAGCCGGGGCGCCCGGTGCGACCGCAGACGAAGACGCCGCTGGCACGCAGCGCCTCGGCGGCCGGATCGGCAGGGCGCTCGACTTTCGGCGGCTCGCGCCCGATGGACCGAAGCATGCCTGCGATCGCTTCCTGCGGCAGGCGGTCGCCCTTGCGCGCGGCGACCTCGTAGCCGGCCATCATCACGACAACGGCCTTGTCTTCCCAGCCCGCACCGATCATCGCCTGGCCGCAGAGCTGGTAGGCCTTGCTCATCTCTGGATTGACCGCGATGCATCGCTCGAGGCTCTGGGCAGCTTCGGCGTGGCGGCCGACTTGCAGGTAGGCATTGCCGAGGCTGAAGTGGGCCATCTCGTTGCTTGGGTCGGCCGAGGCCATCTTCTCGAACTGCGCAATGCGGTCGGGCGTGCTCATGGCCGAAGCATAGCGGTGCGGCACCTGCTAGAACTTCGCACATGCAGCGCCTGCGCGTGCACGCCCTGGGCATGGACTTCGCCTCGCCGCTGGTGGCGGCAGCGGGCACGTGCGGCTACCTCGACGAGCTCTCGGATGCCCTTGACCTGCGCACGCTCGGCGCGGTCACCACCAAGAGCATCACCCGTGAATCGCGCGAGGGCAACGCGCCGTGGCGCATCATCGGGGCCAAGGGCGGCATGCTCAACGCCGTGGGCCTCGCCAATGTGGGCGTCGAGGCGTTCGTTCGCGAGAAGTGGGGTCATGCGTCGCGGGTGCCGTGCCGGATCATCGGCAGCATCGCCGGCCACTCGACCGAGGACTATGCCGCGGTCGTACGCGCCTTCGACGGGCTTTCGGGGATGGCTGCGATCGAGATCAACGCGAGTTGCCCCAACACGGCAACCGGGCTGCAGTTCAGCGATTCGCCCGAACTCCTGCGCGGCCTGACGGCCACGCTGCGGGCCCTCACCACGAAGCCGCTCATCGTCAAGCTCACGCCCAACACGGGTGACATCGTCGGTCTGGCGCGGGGCGCGATCGAGGGCGGTGCCGATGCCCTCACGCTCATCAACACCGTTCAGGCGATGGCGATCGATCCCGAGACCCGCCGCACGCGGCTCTCGCGCGGCAAGGGCGGGCTCAGCGGCCCCGCCATCCACCCGATCGCGGTCCGCATGGTGCATGACGTCTACACGCAGGTCGCGCGCGATGCGGGCAAGCCGATCATCGGCCTCGGTGGGGTCATGGACTGGCGTGATGCAGCTGAACTCGTGCTCGCCGGTGCCACGCTCATCGGCATGGGCACGTCGCTCTTCGTCGATCCCTCCGGCCCCGCCACGGTCGCGCATGATCTCGATGCCTGGGTGCGGCGGCAGGGAGCTTCCACGATCGCCGACCTGGTCGGTGCCGTCGACATGCGTGCCCCCGATCTCTCGTAAGGCTCGCGCGATGCATCGGGGAACCCGCTGAAGCATGATGGGGTCGGACCGCCCATGAACGAGCAGCTGCCAGACTGGGAACGCGAGCGCTTCGATCGGCTTCTTGATCGCGTGATGCTCTCGCTCCCGGCTCGCCTGCATGAGCTGCTCGACGAGGCACCGCTGATCGTCGACGATGCTCCAGCAGGGGAATTGCTCGAGGAGATGGGCCTGGATCCTGGGCTTGATGATCTCTGTGGGCTCTACTCAGGCATTCCGCTGACCGAACGGGGCCATGATGCGAGCGGCGAGCTTCCCGAGACGATCCATGTGTTCAGGCGAGGCATCATCGACGAGGCCGGCGGCTGGGAGCCGGGGACGGACGCCGATGGGGGCGCCTTCGGCGGCGATGACGAGGTCATGCGGCAGATCCGCATCACCATCCTCCACGAGATCGGCCATCACTTCGGGCTCTCGGAAGACGACCTGGCGGCGCTTGGCTACGAGTGATCTCGCGCCGTCGCCGAGCGGCGGCCGCATCACCCTCGCGGCAGTCTCACTCAGCCTTCGCAGCCAGGTCGAGGAAGAGGATCCGGCGGCAGCTCGGGCAGCAGGTGATCGTTTCGTGGTTGCTGATCAGCGCGGCGTAGGAGCGCGGGGGCAGTTCGACGTTGCACGCACCGCAGGTGTATTCACGGTGGCGTGCACTCAGTTCGATGACCTCGGCCATGGCATCGCCCTCGTGCTCGTCGGCAATGGAGTTGAAGAGCGCAAGTTCCTTGGCGGGGACCTGGATGGCAGCTTCCTCGCGCTCGCGACGAAGTTCGGCGAGGCGATCGGCGATGTCCGCCTGCCGCTGGTCATGCTCGGCCTTGGCGGCATCACGGCGTCGGACGCGCTCATCGCGATGGGCGGTGGCGTCGGTGATCCGCGCCTGCTGGGCCTCGGCCTTGGTCATGAACTCCAATGCCTGGCTGTCGAGTTCATCGCGCTTTTCCTGCAGCGTGCCCATTTCGCCGAGGATGATGTCGTACTGGGACTTCTTGGAGGTCGCATTCAATTCCACGCGCAGCGATTCGATGCGGGCCTTGAAGCTGCCACTCTCGGCTTCGAGGTTCTTGGCGCTGGCCTGCAGCTGGCGATGGATCGACTCGGCCTCGGTGAGCTTGGCATGCGCCGCGGCCACCTCGCGTTCCCGGGAGGACAGGGCGCTGGCAGCACCATCAAGGCGTGTGCTGAGGGCTCGGACCTGGCTGTCGACACGCTGGAGGTTGCGCAGGGCTGCAATGACGCTCATGGTTGGGCAAGCCTACCGGAAGGGCGCGCGCGCAAACGCATGGGGGCCAAGCGGATTCGCCTCAGGCCAGGAGCAGCCATGCCGCGGGAGCCGTCAGCAAGAGGCTGTCGGCGACGTCGTGCACGCCGCCCATGCCGGGAAGCAGGTGGCCGCTGTCCTTGACGCGGGCCTCGCGCTTGAGGAGCGACTCGGCCAGGTCGCCGATCGGACCGAGGATCCCGAAGATCGCTCCGGTGATCGCGCCGCGCACAGGATCGATCGGCGTCGCGACCCACGAGCAGTCGCCCGACCCCCAGGCAAAGAGCGCGCCCATGCCGGCACCCATGACCAGTCCACCGACGAACCCTTCGCGCGTCTTGCCGGGGCTCAGCCACGGGATCAGCTTGGTGCGCCCGATCGCCATGCCCGTGAAGTACGCACCGATGTCGGTCGACTTGACCGTGAGAATCGCACCCGCCAACACGGCCGGCCCTTGCGCTCGGTCGAGCGCGATCCAGAACGCCCATGGCAAGCCCGCATATGCCCACGAGAGCAGTACGCCGGCCACCGTGGACGACGCCCCCGCAGCGGATCGCCGCTGCATGAGGGCGAAAGCCATCAGTGTGATGAGCGCGACCGGCACCGCGAGCACTGCACCAGCCGCCTTGGTCGAGACCGTGTCTGCGTTGCCGAGGAACCACATCGAGCACGCCCCAAGCATCGCGGCCAGCATGCAGGGCCACTCATGCACGGCTGAGCCCGCGCGCGAGAGCATGCCCGCGATCTCGCGCGCCAAGAGCGGGGCGACCACGAGCGCGCACATCGCCAGGAGCACGGTGCCGCGAGGTGCGAAGGGAAACTCGCTGCCGTCACCAGCCTGCACCATCGTGGTCGAAGCCGTCTCGTCGAGCCAGACGAGCCCGATGAGCATCAGGATCAGCAGGGGGCCCGTGATGAGTCTCTGCCAGAGCATGCGCGGATGCTAGTCAGTCGTTGCGATCGACTCGTGGTCGTTGCGCGTGTCGCTCATGGCGGTTCGCACGGGGCACGATCAGCCACACGCCGATCGAATCACGGCGAGGGTCTTCTCAAGCCCGGTCCGAGCCACGACCATCGGGTCCTGCTTCCAGTAGTCCTCGTTGTAGAGCTCAAGCGAGACGCAGCCGGTGTAGCCGATGCGCTTGAGATCACGCAGGATGTCCTGCAGCGGCAGCACACCATCGCCCGGGTAGACCCGGTGGCGATCCTCGAGCGCCTCGCGCACTGGGGCTGCTGGTGCATCGTTGAACTGGAAGATGGCGATGAAGTCACCCCGTAGGTGCTGAAGCCCTCCGAAGGGCGTGCCGCCGATGAACATGTGGAAGGTGTCGGGGATGACCTTCGCCTGCGGATGGCCCGAGTCGATCGCGACCTGCGCGGCTTGGCCAAGCGTGCGGGTACCGGGCAGGAACTTCACGAAGACCATCGCTGGCACGATCTGGTAGTCGCGGATGCCGATCTCAAGCAGGTCCCCGTAGCGCGCCGCCGCCCACGCGGGATCGAATCGCTCGCGCGGACGCTCGGGCTGGGGGATCACCTGAATGTGCTCGGCGCCGATGGCGCTTGCCATGCGCATGCGATCGCGCGAGGCCGGCAGCTGGGCGTCCCACGCTTCCTGCGTCTCGGGAATGGCGTTCCACAGGCCGATCACGCTGGGTACCCGAAGGCCCCGATCGCGCAGGAGCTTGCCCAGGTCCTTGAGGTTGCCGCCCGATCGTTCGTAG
>VGXJ01000093.1 GCA_016873375.1 Phycisphaerae bacterium | reverse complement strand
TGTGCTCTTCGGTGCGCGCCGTGAGGCGCTGCACGAGATGATCCTGCCCATCGGCGACCTGCCGAAGACCGAGGTCCGTGCGATGGCGCAGGCGCGCGGCCTGCCGGTCTTCGACAAGCCCGATTCGCAGGAGATCTGCTTCGTGCCCGATGACGATTACGCGGGGCTGGTTGCGCGTCGCACGCCGGCATCCGTCGCTCCGGGGCGCATCGTCGATCATGAGGGTCGCGACCTCGGCGAGCACCCCGGGCACCAGCACTTCACGGTCGGTCAGCGCAAGGGGCTCGGCATCGCCGCTGGCGTGCCGCTGTATGTGATCGGCAAGGATGCGCAGGCCAATGTCGTCACGCTAGGCCCGCGCGAGCTGCTCGCGTCGGCAGGCTGCACAGCCGCACAGTCGAACTGGCTCATCGATGCGCCGGAGTCATGGATGCCGTGCACGGCAAAGATCCGTTACAACGCGCAGCCCGTCGCAGCGCGCGTCCGCGCGACCGGTGCCGACACGATCGAGGTGCGCTTCGACGAACCGCAGGCTGCGGTGGCTCCGGGCCAGGCCGTGGTCTGCTTCGACGGCAGCCGAGTGCTCGGCGGCGCCTGGATCGATGCGGCGATCGGGTGATCGCCCCACCCCTCACGCCACCGTCACGGAGCGATCGAGATAGACGTCCTGGATCGTGTGGAGCAGCTTCACGCCTTCGGGCATCGGGCGCTGGAAGGCCTTGCGGCCGCTGATCAGGCCCATGCCGCCCGCGCGCTTGTTGATCACGGCGGTCTTCACGGCCTCGGCGAAGTCGTTCTCGCCGCTGGCGCCGCCTGAGTTGATCAGGCCCGCCCGGCCCGCATAGCAGTTCAGCACCTGGTAGCGGCAGAGGTCGATCGGATGGTCGGTCGCCAGATCGCTGTACATGCGCTTGTCGAGCTTGCCGTAGCTCGAGTCACCGCTGTTGAGTGCCGAGTAGCCGCCGTTGAGTTCGGGCAGCTTCTGCTTGATGATGTCGGCCTTGATCGTCACGCCAAGGTGGTTCGCCTGGCCGGTCAGGTCGGCGCTCAGGTGGTGGTCCTTGCCGTCCTTCTTGAACTTCGGGTTGCGCAGGTAGCACCAGAGGATCGTGGCCATGCCCAGCGCGTGGGCCTCGTCGAACGCACGCGCCACGTCCACGATCTGCCGCCCGCTCTCGTCGCTGCCGAAGTAGATGGTCGCACCGACCGCGCAGGCACCCATGTTCCAGGCATCGCGCACCGAGCCGAACATGATCTGGTCGAACTTGTTCGGGTAGGTCATCAGCTCGTTGTGGTTGATCTTGACGATGAACGGGATGCGGTGCGCGTACTGGCGCGACACGCTGCCGAGCACGCCGAAGGTGCTCGCCACGCCGTTGCAGCCACCCTCGAGCGCCAGCTTCACGATGTTCTCGCCATCGAAGTAGATCGGGTTCTTGGCGAAGCTCGCACCCGCCGAGTGCTCGATGCCCTGGTCGACCGGCAGGATGCTCACGTAGCCGGTGCCCGCGAGCCGACCGGTGCCGAAGAGCCGCTGCAGGTTGTTGAGCACCGTTTGCGGGCGGTCGCTCTTGGCCCAGACGCGGTCGATGAAGTCCGGGCCGGGCAGGTGCAGCCCGGCTGCAGGCACCTTGGCCTTGTGCTCCAGGAGGCTTGCGGCGTCGGCTCCGAGGTACTGGGCGATCTGGCTCATGCCGGGCAAGGTAGCGGCGCGCAGCGGATGCGGGGCAGTCCCTGGTCAAGCGAGGCACCGCTCAACGAGCGAGGCTCGGGCGAGGGGCGTCAGCCGGCCAAACCACCTCTCCCTGAGCAGGGACGGGCAGCGGGGCTCTGGGCTCAGCTCGTCGCGGCGATCCGTTGCATCGCGCGCGCGGGCTTCTGCGCCCGCTGCGACTCGGTCTGCCGGCGGATCTCCTCGGCGTCGGCGTACTCCTCGCCGAAGCGCACCAGGCGCAGGCTGTTGGCGATGACGAAGACATAGGCCACGGCCTGGTAGAAGGGCGTGATCCAGATCTGCAGGTTGCCCGTCGCGGCCAGCGCCAGGCCGATGATCGCCAGCACCAGGCTCGCCGCAATGTTCAGCGCGATGATGCCGCGCGCCTTGCGGGCGAGTTCGAGCAGGAACGGCACCAGCCGCAGGTCATCGTTCATCAGCGCCACGCCGGCACTGTTGGTGGCGATGTCGCTGCCGGACAGTCCCATCGCCACACCGACATCCGCGCTTGCGAGCAGCGGGCCGTCGTTGATGCCGTCGCCCACGGCGAGCACCCGGTGGCCGCGCTTGAGCAGGTACTTCAGTTCCTCGTGCTTCTCCTCGGGCAGGCACTCGGCCTCGATCGAGTCGACGCCGGCCGCTTGGCCCACGCGCGTGGCCACGCCCAGGCGGTCACCGGTGAAGATCGACACTCGACGCACGCCAAGGTCGCGCAGGCGCTTCACGGTCTCCGGCGCGTTGCGGCGCAGCTTGTCCTCAAGGCCGACGGCGCCCAAGTAGGTCTCGCCGCGCATGACGTGCACGCCGCTCATGCCGTCGATTCCTGCTTCGACGGTCTTCACCGCGGCCGCGATGGTCGGGTTCAGCTCAAGCAGCCAGCCCGAGCGACCCGCACGCAGCGTCTGGCCGCCGACGACCGCGACGACGCCGCGGCCGTGGACTTCCTCGTAGCGCTCGACCTTCGCAGGCTCGATGCGCGCGCGCTGCGCCGTGTCGAGGATCGATCGCGCGAGCGGGTGGTTCGAGCTCTGCTCGCAATCGGCGGCCGCTTGCAGCAGATCCGCGGCATCCACGCCATCGGCCGGAGCGAGCCGGCTGACGCTGAACTTGCCGGTCGTGAGCGTGCCGGTCTTGTCCAGCACCACGGTGTCGATGTCGCCCGCGCTCTCGAGCACGCGCGTCTGCTTGATCATGATGCCAAGGCGCGCCGCCGCGGCGAATGCGGCGACCATCGCGGTCGGGTAGGAGATCAGGAGCGCACCCGGGCAGGTCACCACGAGTACCGTGATCGCCCGCACGGCAGCCGTCTCGCGCACCTCGGCGCTGTCGGACTTGCTGGTGAAGAACCAGACGATGCCGGCCACCATGAGCACGACCGGCACGTAGTAGGCCGACAGGCGCTCGATGAGTTCCTGGCGCTCCGTGCGGCTGCTCTCCGCTTCACGGATGAGCGTCTCGACCTTGCCGATGGTGGTCTCGCCTGCGACCGCCGTGACCTGCAGGTCGATCTGGCCGGTCAGGTTCGTGGTGCCTGCGTAGACCTCGCTGCCGGGCTGCACTTCGACCGGCACGGCTTCGCCGGTCAGCGAGGCCTGGTTGATGCTCGATTGTCCGGCGACGACCTTGCCATCGACCGGAAGATTCTCGCCCGGTCGCACGCGCACGCGGTCACCGGTCTTGACCTGCGACAGCGCGACCTCTCGGTCGGTGCCGTCGGTGCCGATGAGCCGCGCCACATCCGGCGTGAGTTCGATGAGTTCGCGGATCGCCCGCTGAGCACCCCACGCCGTGCGGCTGAGCACCAGTTCCGACAGCCAGAGGAAGAAGGCCAGGAAGCCAGCAGGCAGGTAAAGGTTGTTCGCCAGGGCGGCGAGCACGGCAAGCGATGCCAGCGTGTCGCTGCTGGGCTTGCCTGCGACCAGTTCTTTCCATGCACCCTTGACCAGTGGAGCGGCAAGGATCAGCGCGCCCATGGCTGCGGTGATGTTGGTCACGCTCTCGCCGACGCCCAGGAGCGCCCGGGCGACCCAGGCGGTGAGCAGCATGACGCCGCCAACGAGGGCCACGAAGAGCTGGCGCTCAAGGCGCTCGCCGTTGGAGGCGGACAGATCAATGGAAGGGGTGGCTGACGAGGTCGAGATGGTGCTCATGGTCGGTGGACCCGAGGGGAACGAGGTGCTCTTTAGCGTAGCACGCTCGCGATCCCCGGGTTCGATCCTGCGGGGTACCTTCCGACCCATCATGCGACAGGTCACCGTCATCGGCGACGGCCAGTTCGGGCTTGTACTCGCGTCCATCGCGGCCAGTCGTGGGCACGGCGTGCGGCTGTGGGGGGCCTTCCCTGATGATCTCGCGGCCTTGGCGGCCACGCGCCGATCGCCTCGCCTGCCGCAGTTCGAGCTTGATCCTGCGGTTGCGGTCGAACCCGATGCCGAGCGCGCCCTCGCCGGCGCCGACCTCTGCATCAGTGCCGTCCCGACCCAGCACCTTGAGTCGGTCTGGAAGCGGCTGTCCAAGGACCTGCCGCCATCGGCTGTCATCGTCAGCGTGAGCAAGGGACTCGAACGCGGATCGCTGCGTCGCCCAAGCCAGATCGTCAAGCAAGCCGCGCCGGGCCACGACGTCGTCACGATGTCAGGCCCGTCGATCGCGGCCGAGATGGCCCACCGGCTGCCCTTGGTGATGGTCGTTGCCGGAGCTCCGCATGCGACCGCGCCGGTGCAGGAGGCGCTGAGCTGTTCGTGGCTGCGGCTCTACACGCTGCGCGACCATGTCGGCGTCGAACTTGCAGGGGCCGCGAAGAACGTGATTGCGCTCGCCGCGGGCATGCTCGATGGCATGCACGCCGGCATGAACGCCAAGAGTGCGCTGCTCGCACGCGGGCTTGCCGAGATCGTGCGCTTCGGCTCCGCGCACGGTGCCGAGGCCGAGACGTTCTTCGGCGTCGCCGGCGTGGGTGACCTGGCGACCACCTGCTTCAGCCCCGACGGCCGAAATCGTTCGTGCGGCGAAGCGCTCGGCCGCGGTCAGACCCTCGCGGAGCACCTCGCCCAGACGCGCTCCGTGGTCGAGGGCGTGGAGACCTGCGATGCGATCGTGCGTGACGCCCGCTCGCGCGGCATCGAGCTGCCCATCATGGAAGCGGTGCATGGCGTGCTCTTCGGCGGCGTGGCACCCGCCCAAGCTCTGCAGTCGCTGATGTCACGCGAGGTCGGTATCGAGCGCGTGCGCTGATCCAGCGCTCACTCCTCGTCGAACTTTCGGGCGATCAGCCGGAGCAGTGCGGCCATCGCGGCATCTTCGTCGGTACCGTCGCAGGTGATCTCCAGCTCGGTGCCCGCAGTGCCCGCCACGAGCAGCATCTGCATGATGCTCTTGCCATCGACCGTTTCGTCCCCATCGGTGCGGCGCACGGTGACGGTGCAGCTGAAGCCCATGGCCGTCTGCACGAAGCTCATCGCCGGACGCGCGTGCAGCCCAAGTCGGTTCAGGATGGTGGCGCGGCCCGTCACCATGCGGATCAGCCCTTCGACGACCCTGCTTCCTGCAGGAGCAGGCGTGCATCGGCTGGGGTGCGGGCCTGGCGCAGGAATCGCTTGAACTGGTCATGCTGCAGCGACTGGAAGATCGCCTCCATGGCGGCAACGTGCAGGTCGGGCTTCGACTCCGGGCTCAGGATGAGGAAGACCGCATGCACGGGCTGCCGGTCGAGCGAGCTGAAGTCGATGCCGCCCGGGCTGATGCCGAGTGCAGCGATGGGCGCCTCGACCAGATCGGTCTTGGCGTGGGGCACGGCCACGCCGTGACCGAAGCCGGTCGAACCCTTGCGCTCGCGCTTGAGCACGGCCTTGACGAGGTCTTCCGACTGCGCCGGCTTGATGACCTTTGCGGCAACGAGCGCTTGCATCAGTTCGCCGATCGATGCATCGCGCTTGGTGGCATCAAGCGGGGCAAGGATGGCCTTGGCATGGACGAGGTCGATCAGCTTCATGGAGAGCATGGATCGTAGCGATTGCCACCTAGCCCCGCGACAACGCACGCGCCCGGCGAGGGAGCGTGTCCCGCGCCGGGCGCGTCGATGAAGCGATGTTGGAGACGGTTCAGTGGCGATGCTCACGCAGGCGGGCCTTGTGCTCACTGAGCTGGCGGCGGCTGCGGTCGACGGCCAGATCGACGCACGCGTACAGGTCGTCGTGGTTGGTGTTGCAGACGAAGTCCTCGTGATGATCGACGTTCGCCCGCAATTCCACGTGGAAGCCATGGCTCGGCAGCGGTTCGACCACCACCTCAAGGCCACTCACGCGATTGAAGTACCGCGGGAGCTTCGACACCTTCTCGCGGATGTACGCGGCGATCGCCTCGGTGAGCTGCATGTGCTTGGCGCTGATGGTCACGATCATGGCAAGGACCTCGTTGGACGGCGGTGCGGGGCGGCACCGCAAGCTGCGCGGCACGCGGCCGAAGCGACGATCGCCCGGCCGTCCGGGTCCCGAGCCCGGAGGAGCTCGCCATGCATCACGCAGGGCGACTCCGCGCCTAGGTGAACCACGAATGAACCTACACCTCGGTTCTCGAAAAGGACAGCACATTCCGCGAACATCGCACGGATCGTCTGGACCAGGTCGTGAAGGAGAGTGGAGGCTGGCGTGCGTGCCATCGTGGTCCGCCGGCTCCGTCATGGACGCCGGCGTACCTCGAGGATCGAATACGAATCGCCCCGGCGGAAACGGATCGTCAGGGTTTCTTTCCGGGGCGAACGCGTCAGGGCCACGCCGAGCTCGCGCACCGAGCGCACGGGCTCGCCATCCACGCCCACGATCACATCGCCCTGGCGCAGGCCTGCATCGCGTGCTGGGCTCTTCGTGACAAATCGCACGATCCTCGCGCCGTCCGGGTGATCCTCGGTGGTCACGCCGAGGGAGGGCTGCGTGGCATCGGTCGAGAGCCCTTGGGCTCCGCGCTCCTGGGTCCACGCCGTCCACGAACGCTCGATCTCCTCAAGGCTCGCGCCGTGCGCCCTCTCGAGTGCGCGCGTACACACGGGGTCATCGCGGAATCCTGCGACGGCTTCGGCATAAAGCCGTTCCAGGGCACCTCGCGATGCCGTGTACTCCATGAGCGAGCGCACCAGCGGATAGGTCGATTCGCCGTCCTTCTGGAAGTCGTCCTCGGGCATCGTGAGCAGGCGGCGCAGCGCCGGCGCCGCGCCAGTGGCGAGGAGCTGCATCGCCGCGTCCGCGCGCTCGTTGGGCAGGAACTCGAACGAGCCGTCATCGCGGGTGCGATAGGTCTCGAAGACCGTCGCGAGCCCCTCGCGGAGCCAGATCGGGTGCAGTTGGTTGATGCGCTCCATGTGCGCGAAGTGCAGGGCGTGCGTGAACTCGTGTCGCAGGGTTGCCCCGGTGTCGCGCGTGAGCAGGCGGCGC
>VGXJ01000092.1 GCA_016873375.1 Phycisphaerae bacterium | reverse complement strand
CACGCTGCGCGCGGCAGGGATCCCGGCGCGACCAGTGCTCGGCATGATCGAGGCGCCGCAAGGGACGATCACCGGCGGCATGCCCCAGTTCAGGCTCGGGTGCTGGGCCGAGGCGTATCTGCCGGGTGCCGGCTGGATGCCCTTCGATCCTGACCGGATCTTCGTCAACGGCGCAAAGTCGCTCGATGTGCTCAAGCCGTGGGATCGCTTCGGCACGTGGGCGTACCTGAACTACCGCGCGCCGATCTCGCATGACTTCCTGCCCTCGATGCAGCCGCAGCCGCCCGTGCAGTACCCCGGCATGTGGGGCTGGATCCGCGCCGGTGGCATCGATCCGAGCTGCCAGCTCATGGACTACCTCACGTGCGTGATGGTGGACCGCGGGGTCGGGCAGTGGGATCCGGGACCTGCGCCGCGCATCCCGCCCGCGTACCTGTTGCGCGGTCCGAAGCCGCGCAACTGACTTCCCGAGGCCCCACGACAGGGCGGGCCACGACCTGATCAGGTGCACGCAGCGTGTGCCTGCAGCCTGCTCAATGGAAGTCGCGTGAGTGCGTGGTGACCGGCCCGTGCTCGGCGCGTGCGCCGTCGATCCCCTGCACGCTGCGCGCCAGCAGGTGCGACACACCATCGCGGCGTTCGATCCGGCCGCGCACGATGACCGCTGAACTCGCACGGATCGCGCGGCGGAAACGATCATGGACCTCTGGCCGAACGATCACATTGGCGGATCCTGACTCATCCTCGATCGTCATGAACATCGTGCCCTTGGCAGTTGATGGCCGCTGCCGCACAAGCACCAGCCCCGCCATCGCCGCGCGGCTGCGGGCGGGCAGCGCCTGATCACAGCGGGCCAGCGCGCAGGGCACGCACCCCTGCCGCGCGAGCCAGCCCCGCAGGAACGAGATCGGATGGGCCTTCAGGCTCAGGCCGATCGAGCCGTAATCGGCAAGGACCGTGGCCGGTGCAGCGACCGGCGGAAGTTCCGCCGGTTCCTCGATCGTGTCCCAGAGCGTGGCGCTGCGATCGGATGAGGCGACCCACTGCTCATGCAGCGGACCATCGTGTTCCTTGAGGGCGCGCACCTGCCAGAGCGCCTGCTGGCGATCGAGCCCCATGCCCCGGAAGGCATCGGCACGCGCAAGCGCCCGCAGCGAAGCCACGCTGGCGCGACTGGTGCGCCACAGGGACATCATGCCCTGACGCGGTCCGTACTCGCGCACCGACTGGTGGATCGCCAGGGCATCGCGCTCGGACAGGCCGCGCACCATGCGCATGCCCAGCCTGATGGCCCAGCCTGATCGAGGTCGATCGACGTTGCGCCGATCGCAATCCGCAGCAGGCGATCGGACTGGATCTGCCGAAGCCTGCGCTGCCCCGTGCCGTTCGAGCGTGCAGTCCCAGTCGCTGTGCACGGCATCGACCTGCCGCACCTGCACGCCGTGCTCCTGCGCATCGCGCACGAGTTGCGCGGGCGCATAGAACCCCATGGGCTGGCTGTTGAGGAGCGCCGCAGTGAACGCGGCCGGATGATGGCACTTGATCCAGGCGCTCACATAGACCAGGTGCGCAAAGCTCGCCGAGTGGCTTTCGGGGAAGCCGTAGCCGGAAAACCCCTTGATCTGCGTGAAGACCTGCTCGGCGAACTCCTGCGCGTAGCCGCGCCCGACCATGCCCTCGATGAGCCGGCGCTCGAAGCGCGCGATCTCGTCGCCGCGACGCTTCCATGCGGCGATCGCGCGGCGCAGGGCATCGGCCTCGCCCGCGGTGAACCCGGCGGCGACCACGGCAAGCGCCATGGCTTGTTCCTGGAAGAGCGGCACGCCGAGCGTGCGCTCAAGCACGCGTCGCACCCCATCGTCGGGAAACCCGATCGGTTCCTGGCCGCTGCGGCGGCGCAGGTACGGATGCACCATCTTGCCGTGGATCGGACCCGGCCGGACGATCGCCACCTGCACCACGAGGTCGTACCAGCGCCGCGGTTTCAGGCGCGGCAGCATGCTCATCTGCGCACGGCTCTCGACCTGGAACACCCCCACGCTGTCGGCGCGGCAGAGCATGTCGTAGGTCGCCGCATCCTCGGCCGGCACCTGGTGCATGGCCAACGGGGTGCCGCAGCGCGCAACCATGTCGAGCGCTTTGCGGATGCAGGTAAGCATGCCCAGGGCCAGCACATCGACCTTGAGGATCCCCATCGCCTCGATGTCGTCCTTGTCCCACTCGATGATGCTGCGGCCCGGCATGGCGGCATCGCGCACGGGCACGAGGGTGCAGAGCGGTTCATCGCTGAGGACGAAGCCCCCCACATGCTGCGAGAGGTGCCGCGGGAAACCGATGAGCGTGGCCGCGATCAAGGCCAGTTGCGTGATGCCCCGATCACTCGACCTGAACCCAGCTTCCTCAAGCGAAGCCAGGATCGAAGTCCTGTCGTCGCGATTGACGCCGTGGCCCATCCAGCGATCGATGCCACGGGCCATGCGATCGACCGCATCGGCCGGGAAGCCCATGGCCTTGGCGACCTCGCGCACTGCCATGCGGCCGCGCATGCAGACGGCCTCGGCGCAAAGCGCCGCGCGCTCGCGGCCGAAGCGGCGGTAGAT
Organism: Phycisphaerae bacterium; assembly: GCA_016873375.1. GTDB lineage: Bacteria > Planctomycetota > Phycisphaerae > Phycisphaerales > SM1A02 > SYIB01. Next base: position 4,581 of record VGXJ01000092.1, on the reverse strand, counting down.
GTATTGGATGACCTCTTCACGACGCTCGTGCTCGAAATCGACGTCGATGTCGGGCGGCTCGTTGCGCTCGCGGCTCACGAAGCGCTCGAACAGCATGTCGACGCGCGCAGGATCCACCGCCGTGATCCCCAGGCACCAGCAGACGGCGCTGTTGGCCGCCGCACCACGCCCTTGGCAGAGGATCCCCCGCGAACGGGCGAATCGCACGATGTCGTCGACGGTGAGGAAGAATGGCGCGTAGTCAAGGTCCTCGATCAGCGTGAATTCGTGCTCGATCAGGGTGCGCACGCGCTCGGGGACGCCGTCGGGATGCCGCTCGGCAGCACCCTGCCAGGTCCGCACGCGCAGCCAGGACATGGGCGTGTGGCCATCGGGCACGAGTTCGCGGGGTGAGCGGTGCTTGACACACCCCAGATCGAACCCCGCGCAGGCCGAAACGATGGCGTGTGCCCGATCAAGTGCGTGCGGCACGCGTGCATGGATGGCCTGGAGTTCCGGCGGCGAGCGCAGGTATCGCTCGGCATTGGGTGCAAGCAGCGCTCCTGCGCGCTCGAGCGTGGTGGCGTGCCGGATGCAGCAGAGGACATCGTGCGCCATCTGCCGCTCGGGTGCGTGCATGTGTGCCGGATGCGTGGCGACCACCGGTACGCCGACATGCTCGGCGAGCATGCAGGACTGCCACCAGCGGAGATCGTCATCGCCTTCGGCGGTGTGCGAAAGCGCCAGCGACACACGACCGGGCGCGCGCCGTGCCAGATCCGCCACGGCATGGTGGAAGATCGACGAGGCCAACTGCACGCCGCGCCGTGGCACCACGATCACCTGCAGCCCGTCGAGCCTGCCATCGAGATCGTGCCAGGCCAGTTCGTGCGCCCCGGCGTGCTTGAGCGTGATGAGCTGGCAGAGCCTGCTGTAGCCGCCGTGGTCCATGCACAGCAGGATCAGCTCGATGGCCGCTGCCGCATTCGATGCACCAGCCATGGCATCGATCTGCACGTCGATCCGAGCGGCCACGATCGTGCGGATCCCTACATCGCGTGCGGCCACATGCGTGCGCACGGCACCGGCCAGCGTGTGACGATCAGCGATCGCGATCGTCTGCACGCCGAGCGCGGCAGCCTGCCGGACCAGTTCCTCGGGCTGGCTCGCGCCTTCGAGGAAGCTGAAGGAGCTGATGACATCCAGCGCGACCGAAGCGCCTGGATGGAGCGGTGCACTCATGTCCATGCTCCCTGCACCCACCACGAGCCGTCATCGTGCCTGACCAGGGCCAGCCACGCATGATCCCCCGATGGCTCTGCTGCAGATCGCGTGGCATGCACGCGCCAGTGATCGCGCGTGCCCGCATCATGCACTTGCCACCATGCACCGACGAGTCGCTGCGGCCCTTGGCAGCCGATGACGTGCCATGCAGCACCCCGCCAGCGGAATCGAGTGGGCGGGATGGGCCACGGCGCATCGGGACCGGGATGCATGACGGTGATGCGCTCAGGTCGTGGCCACACGCACGAGGGTTCGCTCGCAAGCGAGTGCCCCACAGCACGGGCCGGATCCGCGCTGCCCATCTCGCCTGCTTTGGCCATCCCCTCCACGCTGTCCATCACGACCGGGATGGCCGTACCGCCGATGCCATCGAGATCATGGGTGCCACGGATGCCTTTCACGCCGCCGGAGCCCCCACGATCATCATGGTCCCCTTCGATGGAGGCATCGATCGCCACGGCGCCTTCGTGCCATGCATGCCGACGCACGGCACGGAGGCTCGGAACAGACACCGCATCAGGGCCGAATCGTTCGCGCAGGCTGTCGATCCAGAGCGCACCAGGCTCTGCTGGGCTGCACGCGCCCTGCAGCCCGCCCTGCACCGGCGCCATGCGTCGCAGGCTCCGTGCGATCACGTGGACCGATTCCACGCCATGACCAAGGGGAAGATCCTGCAAGGAAGGCAGCACGAGCGCACGCACGGCGTGCCATGAGCAGATCGCCTGCGTGCACCGGATGGTCCATGCATGCTCCGGAAGATCGCAGCACCGCACCTGCACCCTGAAGGTACGTGCGCCGCGACCACGATCCTGCAGCTGCGCGCAGACCTGCTCGAAGCAGGACTGCACGGCCCGGCAGAGCGCCTCGACCTGCGCACATGGGCCATCGAAGATGACCTGCCCCTGCACATCGGGTGCGCAGCGGATTGCCCTGAATGGTTCAAGCACCAGGCCCTGGATGGCGTCGAGCCGATCGAGCAGGTGCTGGCCGAAGCGTGCTGCGACCTGGGCGCGCTGCACCTGGCGAAGATCATCGATCGTGCGCACATTGACCTCGTGCAGCATGGCCACAAGCTCATGATCGATCCGCAAGGCCTTGACCGGGCAGGCGCGCGTGCGCCAGCGCTCCTCGCCATGCTTGATGATGCCATCGTGGCCGCTCGGTGCAGCGCGGCCCGCTGCGCCGGCAGCAGCCTGCGTGGACGCCGTCCACAGGGTGCACTCGACCCGCATGCGATCCATGTGCGCGCGCAGCCGGACCAGCAGTCGATCCTCGCCACGATGCACCCGCTCAAGACCCGTCAGGTCGATGACGAGAGCGGCATGGTCATCGTCGTGCACGAGCTGGACCAAGGGCGAGATGCGCTGGCACCAGCGTGCCAGGGTGCAGAGGGCGCGGCGATCAGCGGCGTGATCATGTTCCAGTTCGAGTGGTTCGCTCCGCATAAGCGCCTTGGCCTGGGCCAGCGGCATGCTGCGTTCCACGCCATCGGCGCGCGCCAGCCGGTTTGCTGCATGCACCACGCGCGCACCCTTGCGGCGGACCACGACCACGACAGGCCCCTGCACCAGTCGCGCGCGTGCCGTGGTCGACCAGTGCGGCAGCGTGATCACGAGGAATCGTTGCATGGCGAATACGCATCAGGACGCGATGGACCAAGGCATGGCGCATGCGCTCCTGCCGGGCTTGTGCAGGATGTCGACTGCGGCCGAGCAATCCAGCGTGCCGCGGCGATCGCGAACCGCCTGGATGCGCCATGCTGGATCCGCACGATGCGTTGGATCCACCGGATAGGCATGAGCATCAGCTGGGTCGTGCACCGGCTGCACCAGCCATCGTGTGGTGCAGGCACTGCGTACCGCGGACTCGTGCTGCGGGCGCCATGCCAAAGCAAGGACCGGTGTCCGGTCAGGATGCCACGAACTGGCAAGCTGGGCGCGACGCACCATGGCAGCGTTCCATCCACTGGCGTCGACGACGATGGCGACGCAACGACCCGAGCGAGCGGCTTCTTCGAAAGCCCAGAGACGCTCCGCAGGCGTCCGTGCCCCGGGAACCTGCACGTGATGTCGCAGGTCCATGCCCCACCGATGCATGGTCACTGCCGATGGCATGACGGCGTGGCCGACCCACGCCACGCACGATCCTGCTGCAACTTGATCAGGCGAAGCCGCCTCGGCACGCGCAGCATCGTCGCGGTGCGCAGGGTGTTCTTCAGGGATAGCGCGACGATCGCACACAGCCGCCACCATGCTCAGGAACGCATGCATGGGCGGCAGGTCGATCGGGCCACTGAGCACCCATTCGTGCACCCCGTGCAACGGCAACAGCCACGGCGCCGCCAAGGTGGGAGCGTGGTGCTGCCAGGGATCCTGCAGGAGGGCGAGGCGTTCGAGGAGTGCGGGAGCGAACATGGCGGGCCTGATGTTGAGCGCTGGTCTTGCGCTTGTGTTCGGTGTTTGTTAGGGTACTGTCCCGAACGAACAGCGCCAGCCACCGTGACACGAATCTGCACAGATCCCCACCGACAGTTCGCCGCAGGGCGGCGGCCGTCCGTCCGCTGTGTCGTGGCGCGGACGAAAGCGATCCCGCTTCGGCGCCCGCGCACAAGCCCTCACGCATGCAGCGCGGTCTTCACGGCTCCAGCATCGGCGTGAAGAACATCACATGCTGCTGGGGCAGTGCAGCACTCGTGCCAGCCCACCAGAATCCTGCCGCTTCGAGTTCCCTGCGCGCCTGCGCCTCGCTCATCTTGTGGTGCGGCTTGATGAAGACCATAGGGTCCTCCTCACGGTACTCCACCAGCACCAGCATGCCGCCGGGCCGCAACGCACGCCGGATCGACTGCAGCATGGCCCAAGGTTCGCTGAACTCGTGGTAGGCATCGACCATCAGCACCACGTCGACGGTCGACTCCTCGATCGCGCAGTCATCAATGCGCCCGAGCACCGGCTTGATGGAATCAAACCCCTCTTCCTTCGCCGTCTGCATCAGGATCTCAAGCATCTCGGGTTCAATGTCCACGCCGAGCACCGTCGCACCCGGTGCACGCTCGGCGATGCGCCTGCAGAAATAGCCGCTGCCGCAGCCGATGTCTGCCACCACCGAGCCATCCTTGACGCCCAGGAGCTGCACGAGCACATCGGTGCGCTCCTCGCGCTCACGCGTCGGGCGCTCGAGCCAGCCTGCCCCCTGGTGTCCCATCACTTCAGCGATTTCACGATCCATGAAGGTCTTGCCGATGCCATCCGGGCTCTGCTCGCACGAGCCGTAGAGCGGCGTGGGCGGACGAGGTGCGCTCGACTTGACGGCCTGTGC
>VGXJ01000091.1 GCA_016873375.1 Phycisphaerae bacterium | reverse complement strand
CGGCGACGGGCCGATGCCTCGTCACGCTCATCCGGGGGGAGTATACGGCCGGGCCGCCGGAATCGATCCGTCAAACATGACCCTGACGGATCGAACTGCCCTTCAGGTGCCGGAGATCGGGTAGGGTGACGCACCGTGGGCGTGCATCTGCCGTACGCCCTCGAAGATCGCGCACGCGGCGGCGGTGGCCAGGTTGAGGCTGCGGGCCTGCGGGTCATCGATCATGGGAAGGGTGAGCCGAGACTCGGGGCCGTGCGTGGCGGCGACCCACTCGTGCAGCCACTCGGGCACGCCGCCATTCTCCTGGCCAAACAGCAGATAGTCGCCCTGGCGGAGGTCGGCGTCCCAGTGCACGCGCGTGGCCCGCGTGGTGTAGAGCCAGAGTCGCCGGGGGCGCTCCAGGTCCAGAAATGTCTCCCACGAAGCATGCTCTCGGCAATCAACCAAGTGCCAGTAGTCGAGCCCGGCCCGGCGCCTAGCCTTCTCGTCCATCGAGAAGGAGATCGGATGGATGATGTGGAGCCGGCACCGTGTGGTCATGCAGGTCCGGCCGATGTTGCCGGTGTTGTTGGGAATCTGCGGCTGGAAGAGCACCACGTTGAGCGTGGGCTCGTGGAGCGGGCAGGGGGCCGCTTCGGTCATGGTGGGTCGCCTCCGCGCTCGCTGCGATCACCTTCGGGGGCATCGATCGGCCCACGGGGGATTTCGATGATGCTGTCGTAGATGCGGGTGGGCTCGGTGAGTTGCGCCTCGATGCGGTCGAGCCGCGGCACAAGCCGCAGGATCCACGGCTGGTTGGGATCGATGCCCGCTCGTCCCACCAGCATGGTCGACTGCAGCCCTCCGATGCAGGACACCTGCCCGAGTGGCACGACCTGATCGCCTTGCGCTCCCTCGATGTCGAAGTCGAATCCCTCGTTCGGTGCCAAGGTGCTCGATCCACTCGCTTGGGACCGTCCCGAACTGCCGACACGAGGGGTGAAGCTGCCGACCAGTTGGATCACGAGCGCGTGCACCCGCGCTCGGAAGGTCTCGTCGTGCGCACCGAGCCCAAAGGTTGCCTTTGGGTCGAGCACGCGGAGCGTGCCGAGGGGAACCACCCGTTCGCACTCCGCGATCACGGCCCCTCGGCTCAAAAGGCTTGCCGCTGACTCACGCGCACTGAGACGGATCGTCGCTCGCAACGAACAGGGGCCAAGTCGATCGGGTGCCCTGACACCGATGGTGCCGTTCGAGAAACCGATGGTGGCGCTCGAGAAAGGGATCCGGCCGTCGAAGGAGGGCTGTTGCCGCTCGAGCTCGAGCGGCACCCATGTACCGTCGAGGTTGGCCTCGACGGCCAGCAACTCGGCCTCGTCGACTTCTCCCGCCATGGGTTCGACATTCTGGCTGGCGGTGATCTGCACCAAGCCCCCGGCTCGTTGACCCGCAGGAACGATGCCCAGACCGACGTCCATCGACTCAAGCGCACGGAGCACGATCGGCTTGAGCGCCTCGCCGCTCACGCGCCCCGCGGCGTGCTGGTTGATCAGCCAAGCCCAGCTTGGCGTGATGAACCTGCCTGAGTAGGTCGGGAGTTCCATCGCCACCGTGAGCACGAGGCGAAGATCAGCATCCGAGAGCGTGCCGGCACGATCGCGGCTCTCGATCGATTGCCAGGCGAGCTGATCTTGGTCCCGCAGCACGCCCTGCATGGCCCAGACCGGGCGGTTGTCCAGCCACCATACCCACGCGTACGCGGGCAGGCCTAAGCGTGAGGAGACGAGCAGCGCCGCGGCCATCACGGCGAGCGCACCAGCGCCCGTCATCAACCCGAGCCGATGCTGCCGTAGGCCTTCGGTGACCGCGCCGGCGCGATTGAGCGCGGCACCACACTCCGGGCAAGAGCTGCCCGCATGGCCGCGCAGATTGAAGCCGCATGCCCGGCAGCAGGGGCTCCAGTTCACGAGTCGGCCACGCCAAGCGCGCTGGGCGAGCGTGCCCGCGAGGAGCAGCAGGAGCGCTCCGGTGGACAGAAGCACATCGTTCACGAGGATCCAGTCTGCCATGCTCGTATCATTGTACGAATGGGCTTGGCGGCCTCCATCCTCGTCCTGATGATCGGCTGCTCGGAGAGCGCGGCTGATGCACCCGCAGCGCGCGGCATCGTTCTGGCGAGTCGCGCATGTCTGGATGATCCGGGATGGAGAGCAGTCGTTCACGCGGCAGCAGCGGTCCGTGGATGGCGTCTGGCAGTCGGCGGACCAATGGACCTTCCGGGCGTGGTCGAGCCCGATGGCGTCGATCATGCCATTGTGGTGGCGATGCCCGGCGAGGCCGGCCGCGCGCAGTCTGCCGCGTGGCAGCGCGCATTCCGTGCCATCGACGATGATCCCTTCGAAGACGCGATGTGGGGCATCGTGACCGGACCTTCGCCAGGTGTGGCACTGAGGATCGCACAGCGAACGGAACCCATGGTGCTGATTTCGGCGCTTGGCACGACGCCGCTTCCGGACTCCGCGTTCGCGCGAGCGACCTGGTTCAGCGAAGGTGTGCAGGGCGAGGTGCATCGCCGCGACGGCAGGGAATGGATCGTCGAGGCGCGTGGCGTCGAGCAGAGTGGTGCCTTCGCGCGCGAGTGGTCCGCAGACTGGGCGGATCTCATCTTCACCAGTGGACGCAGCAACGAGATGCGATGGCTCGTGGGCTACTCCTACCCGAGCGGTCGCCTGGTGCCGCGCCGGGGCGAGCTCTGGGTGCGTGAACTTGATGGCATCGAAACGCCGATCCGAAGCCCGCGCAGCAAGGCCATGCTCGCTGCCGGCAACTGCCTGATGGCGCACCTGCGTGACGAGGATTGCCTGGCCATGGCCCTGCTCGATGCGGGAGGTGTCGACCAGCTCGCGGGCTACGCGAGCGTGACGTGGGACGGTCGCGCGGGCTGGGGCTGCTCACGGTGGCTCTTCGATGAGCCGGGTCGATGGTCGCTTGCCGAGGCCGTTCAGTGGTCGCGTACGGAGTTGCTGGCGCGGATGCAACGGAGCCACCCCGATGACTTGCGACGGGTCGTCGATGCCTTCGACCGCAGCGCGCGACGGGACTTCGAGGCTGCGTGCAATGCATGGATGACCGACGGACCGAGCGAGGCCCGGCAGGCCCGCATGGGTGCCCTGTGGGACCGCGATGGCTTCCTCTTCGTGGGCGATCCGGCTCGGCGCATGGCGCCAGCCGACAGCGGGCGTTGGTGGGAGGGTGGGATCGTCTGGCGTGACGGTGAGCCGTGGTTCGAGGTTCGCGCGCTGTCGGATCGGGCGCCTCAGGCCCCTCCGGCGATCCAACTTCCTCTGGGGATGCGCGCACGGGTGGCCAGCCGCAACGAGGGGCCCTGGTGCGTGGCGGACTCATTCGCCATGCTGCTGGAGCCTGGGACTTGGCAAGCGGGCCGCACATGGGCCGCGCCGCTCTGGCGGGCATCGGAGTATGATTCCCCTCCAACCAAAGGAACCCGATGATTCCCGTCCTCCTTGCCAACCTTGCCTGGGTCCTGTTCCTTGCTTTCTGGTGCGTGCTGTACTTCGCACAGTCCAAGGCCGACGGTGGCTCCGGCAGCAGGTACAAGGATCAGTGATTCGAGGCGGGCGCTGTTGCGCCCCCAGTCAGCCATCCTGCCCGATTAGCTCAGCTGGATAGAGCACCGGTTTCCTAAACTGGAGGTCGCGCGTTCAAATCGCGCATCGGGCGTTCTTGCGGAGGTGACGATGTGGATGAAGCAGGGGCGGCTTTCCCGCCTGTACACGATCCTCTGGATCGTCACGAGCCTGCTTGCGCTGCTCGCTCTCGTGCTGCGCTCGGGGCAGTGAGGCCGCTCGTTGGTGAAGGCAATGCCGATGGGCGGACTCGAACCGCCGACCTTCGGGTTATGAATCCAACGCTCTAACCAGCTGAGCTACATCGGCGAAGGGTCGAGGAGTGTAGGGGCCATGGGCCGACTCCTGCAACCGCAGCGGAACAACGGTCCTCAGGCTCCGGCGCTGGCCGTCGCTGCGGATGCACTGCGAAGCCAGCGGCGTCCAAGGGCGGTGGTGGCGAACTCGGGGCTCTTGCGCGCGATCGCCGCGGCTATCAGTCCCATGAACATCGGCTGCGGCCGCACCGGACGGCTGGTCAGTTCGGGATGGAACTGGCCACCGATGAAATAGGGGTGCGCTCCGATCGGCAGTTCGAGGACCTGCATGATCGGATGCGTCGGATGGCGACCGCTGAAGACCATTCCGCCTGCCGTGAGTTGCGTGATGAACGAGGGGTCGACCTCGTAGCGATGGCGGAAGCGCTCTCGAATGCTGGTCGCGTTGCCGTAGAGGAAGCTGGCGAGGCTGCCGGCGGCGAGCTGCACGTCCTGCGCACCGAGTCGCATGGTTCCACCGACGATTCCTTCGAGCCGCTTCTGATCGGGCAGCTCGCTGATCACGGGATATGTGGTGTTTGAACTGAATTCCGTGCTGTCCGCGTCGGTCATGCCGAGCACATTGCGGGCGTACTCGATGACGGCGACCTGGAAGCCAAGGCAGATGCCGAGGAAGGGCGTCTTCGATTCGCGTGCCCACTGGACGGAAAGGATCTTGCCCTGCACGCCGCGGCTGCCGAAGCCGCCTGGCACGATGATCCCGTCGACGCCCTCGAAGGTCCCGGCTGCATCCGAGGCCGAGGCGATGTCGCTGGTCTCGAGCCAGCGCACATCCATCTTCGCGCCCAGCTCGATGCTGCAATGCTCAAGGGCCTTTTCGATGCTCGCGTAGGCATCGCGCAGCGACGAGTACTTGCCGGCGATGCCGATCGTGACGGAGTGCTGGCGATCAGCCTGAAGCTTGGCGGTGAAGGTGTTCCACGATGCGCGCGCGCGGTCCTCGCGGGCCGGATCGACGCGGTCGTGCAGCGACAGGATCGAGAGGATCTCTCGGTCGAGCCCCGCCTGGCGCATGGCATCGGGGATCGAGTAGATCGATGTGCGGTCGTGCATCGAGAAGATGCGCTTCAGCGGGACATTGCTGAACATCGCGATCTTCTCCATCACCTTGTCGGTGACGGGATTCTTGGCGCGGCAGGCGACGATGTTGGGCTGCACGCCCGCTTCCATCAGCCGCTTGATGCCCAGCTGCGCCGCCTTGGACTTCTGCTCGCCCAGGATCGACGGCTCGAGGATGTAGGTCAGCGCCACGAAGCAGGTGCTGCCGGGACCTTCCTCGAAGGCCAGCTCGCGGAGCGCCTCGATGTAAAAGCCGTTTTCGTAGTCGCCAGCGGTGCCACCGACCTCGACGAACACCACGTCGAGCTGCTTCCCGCGCGGGCCGCCCATGGCGAGCTCGCGCAGCTTCATCTTCACTTCGCCGGTCACGTGCGGGATCATCTGCACATCGCGGCCCAGGTAGCCCCCGCGGCGCTCGCGCTCAAGGATCCGCGTGCTCGCGCTCAAGGATCCGCGTATACACCTGGCCTGCCGTGACGAAGTTCTTGCGAGACAGGTTCTGGTCAAGCAGGCGCTCGTAGGTGCCCAGGTCCATGTCGGTCTCAAGCCCGTCCTCGAGCACGAAGACCTCGCCGTGCCGGTAGGGATTCAGCGTACCGCTGTCGATGTTGAGGTAGCCCTCCATCTTGATGGGGGCAACGCTCAGCCCCTTGTCCTGAATCAGCTTGGCCAGCGATGAACTGAAGATGCCTTTGCCCAAGCCGCTCATGACCGTGCCGATGACGACGACGAACTTGGTGATGCCGCGCTGGTAGCCCGCAGGCGCCGGTGAGTAGTGCTCGGTGTTGGCCTCGCTCGAGGCACCGAACTGGCTCAGGAAGCCGCAGTCGGCGCCGTCTTGGGCGGGCTGGTCGTTGTCAGGGGGCATAACCAAGCGTACAGCGGCGGGCCCACCTGAAACAAGCGGCGGGCGCAGCGATTTCCTGAGCAGGGATACCCTCTCTGCATGCATCTCATCGCCCTCGTCCTGTGCTCGGCAGCCATGGCCCTCAGTCCGGTGCAGCGTCGGCAGCCGCCGGCGCCGATGCCTGAGGTCGACGCAACGACTGGGCGCGATCTGCGCGTTTACGCGCCTGATCGGCTGGTCGACTACGGCCACATGAAGCTCGAGCTCCGCTTCGAGCGGCTCGAGGACCGTGCGTTCACCGCCAAGCAGACGATGACGGTGCGTCCGATCGGCGTTCCGGTGCGTGGTCTGCGGCTCGATGCGCCGGGACTGGCCATCGCGTCAGTCGTCGACGCAGAAGGCAAGCCTGTCGAGTGGTCGCACGATGGTTCGTCGCTCTTCCTGCACTTCGCCGCGCCGCTGGGCGATGCATGGACCACCCTCGTCACGACCTACTCGTGCACGGATCCGATCGACGGCATGACCTTCACGCCTGCGGGCGCTGATGCCAAGGCGTACCCGGCCGAGGTCCACACGCAAGGCCAGCCCGAGTCGAATCGCTTCTGGTTCCCGTGCCATGATTCCCCGAATGAACGCATGACGACCGAGCTGGTGATCGATGTACCAGCGGGGGTCAGCGCGAGCGGCAACGGCAAGCTCATGTCGCACACGGTGGCCAACGGCCGCGAGACCTGGCACTGGCTCCAGGACAAGCCGCATGTCGCGTATCTGGTGAGCTTGGTGGCCGGCACCTTCGAGCGCACCCAGCTTCCCAATGTTCGCTCTCGCGTTCCCATGCAGGTCTGGGCCCTGCCCGGCCACGCCGAGGAGGTCCACAGGACCTATGACCGGACGGATGAGATGATCGAGGTGCTCGCCGAGCGCTTTGGCACGCCGTATCCATGGGCCCGTTACGACCAGCTCATCGTGCGTAACTTCGGTGCAGGTGGCATGGAAAACACCAGTGTGACCAGCCTGCTGCCGGGTGCCTGGCTGAGCGAGGCCGCCGCGAAGGACAGCGACTACGACAGCCTGATCGCCCACGAGCTCGGGCATCAGTGGACGGGTGACTACATCACCTGCACGAGCTGGGATCACCTTTGGCTCAACGAAGGCTGGGCGACCTACTGCGAGAACCTGTGGTTCGAGCGGCGTGACGGCGCGGATGGCTACTTCGACGAGGTGCTCGACAATGCGGGCGTGGCCAGGCGCGATCGGGTTGACGTGCCGCACGAGGCCATGTGCTCGAAGTGCTGGCGCGACCCGGGGGAGACCTTCTCGCGGCTGGCGAATCCCTACCCCAAGGG
>VGXJ01000090.1 GCA_016873375.1 Phycisphaerae bacterium | reverse complement strand
GGCAGCGTGAGGAGGATGCGATCACCTTGGCCGCGAGCCTCGCCTCGAGCGCCATCTCGCTTGGCCACGAGGTCAGCCTCCGGGTGCATGGGCTGCCGTGTGCGTCCATGCCGGCGGCCGGTGGCGTGCGCCATCTTGATCGACTGCTGGTGCAGCTGGCGAAACTCGACTTGGACGCGCCGCGAACCACGGCCATGGTCTCAGGCCCCGGTGATGAGCGATCAGCGACGGTGACCATCCATCCGGGTCGCATCGATGCATCGATTGGCGGTGCCGCTGCGATCCACCAGTCCGCGGCGCAGTTGCAGAGCTTCAGCTCGCAGCAGGAGAGCGCAGCGTGACGATGCCGCGCGCCTTGCAGGCCCTCACCCTGGTGACGGCGATGCTGTCGCTCTCGGCATTCTGCATTGCCGATGATTCCTTCATCCTTCTCTCGTTCTCGCTGGTCGCGGCAGCGCTCAGTGGCGTGCTCGCCCAGGGGGCACGACCCCGTCGCTTGCCGACGATCGTGGCGCACTCGATCATCGCCAGCCTGGTGGCCGCTGGAGCGGTCTTGGCATTCATCGATGATCGGCCGCCCGGTATCGAACAGATCGGTTTCCTCTGCGCGACGGCGCTCGTCATCAAGCTCTTCGCCCGGCATCGCGCGGCGGATGAACGGCATGTCCTGGCGCTGGGCTCGATCCTGCTGCTGGTGGCCGCACTCGATGGCACCGATGTGCTGGCGGGCGTTCCTCTGGTCGTGGGTTCGCTGCTCATGCCGGTCTGTGCAGCGGCAGCCTGGGTGCAGTCGAGCACGGAGCGCGCGGCGGCAGCGCATGCAGCTCGGATCCCGTCAGGTGCGCTGCCTGTTTCGTTCGACCCCACGTTCGGTGCGTCTCCCGTGCGCAGCTGGACCGGCTTCGCGATCACCTCGGTGATCGTGACGGCCATCTGTGGCGTGCTTGTCTTCCTGGGCTTTCCCCGGCAGGGGCTTGAGGGCGAGACTTGGAGCCGCACGCGCGCCGGTGGTTTCTCGCTGCGTGTGAGCCTGGCTTCGGATGAACGCATCGAGGACTCCCGCACCGAGGTCATGACGGTGCGGTGGATCGGTCCTGACGGCGTGGCGATCGAGCACAATAAGCCGCTGCACCTGCGCGGCGCCGTCTTCGATCGCTACGACCCGATTTCGCAGTCATGGCAGGTCCCGCAGCAGTCACGACGCGAATACATCGAAGGTGACGGTGCCGAGTTCGTGCCGTTCGTGGACTCGGGCATTGATGCACGGTTCCAGGTGTATCGACAGGTCGTGCAGATGCGGGGGCTCGCCGCCAACCAGGTGTTCAGCGTGCTGGCGCCGATCTCGATCCAAGCCGCCAGCGGCATGTCGGTCGCGCTCGATCAGTCCACGATGCTCCTGTCGGGCGCATCGAGCCGGATCGGCGAGTTCGATCGTTACGCCGTGTCAGTCAAGCCGTATGCCAGCGATCGCGACATGAAACTGCTGTCAGGCGAGTTCGTGGAGTCCGGCCCTCCGCCCGCCTTTCCGGTCGCTGGTGTGCAGCCCCTGGCGCTCGAGCTGTGGGAACGATGGAAGCCGCGCGGCCGCGTGGTGCCCGACCTCGACGAGGCCAGCCGCCGTCCGGCGGCGCGATGGGAGCGCAACCGGGCGGTCGCGACAGCGCTCGAATCGGCGCTGCTGTCCGGGGATTTCCGCTACACGACGGATCTGGGTTCCATCGTGCGTCCGCGGGGCGAGGATCCGATCGTGAACTTCCTCGCGTCCTCGAGACAGGGACACTGCCAGTACTTCGCCAGTGCGCTCTGCGCGATGTGCCAGTCCATGGGCGTGGATGCACGCGTGGTGGCTGGCTTCATCGCGCTCGAGTATGACGCCCCGCAATCGCAGTACATCGTGCGGTCATCCAACGCGCATGCGTGGGTCGAGGTACGCACCGGTGATGCCCAGTGGACCACCTTCGACGGCACGCCGCCGACGACGCTCGAGGCGATGCAGGCCGAGCAACGCAGCTGGGCCGATGGATTGCGTTGGCTCTGGGACCCGCTCAACTTCGCATGGACACGCCATGTGATCAGCTTTGACTTCGAGTCGCAGGCTGAGCTCGCCAACAGTATGGCCAGCACGCGCGAAGCACTTTCGCGTCCGTTCCGAGCCGTGAGCGAGGCGCTCGATGCCGTGCGGCAGAGGCTGGCGGAGACTTTTTCCGGCTTGGTTGGCGGCCTCTGGATCGTTTCGATTGGGGTGGTGCTGGCTGCGTCCATCGTCGTGGTCGTGCTGCTGCGGGGCAAGCGGCGTCGTACGGCGCCGCTGCTTGGTCCCGGCGCTTCGCCACGGGAGCGCGAGCTGGCGCGGCATTATCTGGATGCACTCCGGATCGCCAGTCGGCTCGGCGCACTCCGTCGTCCAGGCATGACGCCGTTCGACGTTGCCGAAGCGCTCGCCGTCCGCTCGCCAGAGGCCGCCAAGCACCTTCGGTCAGTGGTTGAGGGTTTCTATGCCGTGCGCTTTGGTGGCCGTCCGGCCACGGCCGAACGTTGCTCGGCGGCCGCGCGATCCCTGATGGCCATGCGACTCGCACGAACCTCGTGACCTGCCACGCGTAGGATGCATCGATGCCAGCGCAACGATCCCGAACGGCGGAGTGGCGACGGACCATGGCCCAGGTCTTCGAACGCGGAGGCGCTATCGAGGTCGCGATCGCGCGTCCGGGCATGGGTGCGGAGTCGCGCGATGCCAGCGATCTGATCTGGAGACTGCATGTGCTGGAGCTGCGCGATGAGGACGTGCTTGTCGAGTCGCCGGCAACGGTTGGCATGCCGATCCAGCTTCGCGATGGCGTGTCGCTCATCGGGGTGATCACGCTGGGCCAGAACCGATGGACCTTCACTACACGCAAGCTCGGTGATGTACCCGGCAAGGAAGGCCGTGTCCTGCGCCTTGACCTGCCCGACGCCGTCGAGCGCTGCCTGCGTCGCCATCCGCGCCTTGAGCTCGGCGGGCTCAAGCCGCCTGAGATCGACGTCTTCCCGCTGCTCGATCCCGCAAGTGTGCACGATGCCCAAGTCGCCTATGACGCGGTAGCGCGCGACTACCTTGAGCATGGCACGATCGGTGCCGAGCCCGGGCGCCGCCCACAGGTCGGCCCCCCGGTCAGGGCGGAGCTCATGAACATGGCGACTGGCGGCGTCGGCCTTCGTGTCGATGCGACTGCCGCGCCGATCTTCGCCCGTCATCGCACATTCTGGCTTCGCATCCCGCTCGGATCGCCCATGCCGGTGCCGATCGTGGTGGCCGCCAAGCTGGCTCACACGCGCCTCGATAGCAGCCAGCGCACCTACGTCGGACTGGGCTTCGATTTCAGTTTCCACCCAGCCCACTCCGAAACGCTCGCTCGGCAACTGGCCCGCTATGCGCAGGCACGCCAGACCGAGCAAGCGACGCCGCGGCCATCGTGATCATCTTCTGCGATGGACCGGGCCATTGAACCTATACTTTCACACCCATTGAGGGAACCACACCATGAGCCAGCTCCAATCCAGCAATCCCGTCTTCGCCGACCAGCTCTTCGATCAGAAGGTCCACGCCCAACCCGCGGGCGGTGTGGCCACCGTGCAGGGCGTCATCAACAAGACTGGCGCCTGCGCCATGCTCTGCGCGATCGCGGGTGCCATTGCCTACGCCGTCACGGGCTCGAACCCAGGCTGGTCGATGGGGTTCATGATCGCTTCGCTGATCTTCAGCTTCGTCGCGTTCTTCGCGATCTGGCGCAATCCCGCCAGCGCGCGATGGGTCGCACCGGTCTACTCGCTCCTGCAGGGCGCGACGATCGGATCGGTCACCTTCTTCCTTGAGAAGATTCTCGAGTCCAAGGGCATCACCGTCGCCGGTGGCTTGGCGCTCCAGGCGTTCGTGATCACGATGGCGCTCATGGGCACCATGCTCGGCCTCTACAAGGCTCGCATCCTGCGCGGCGGCCAGACGTTCCAGATGGCGCTCACCGTGGCGACCGTCGGTCTGATGGTCGTCATGCTGATCGGCTTCGTGCTCTCGCTCTTCGGCGTGTCGCTGCCTTTCATCTCGCTCGGCAGCGCCCTCGAAGGCGGCACGCCGGCCCTGATCGGGCTGGGCATCAACGTGCTGGTCCTTGGCCTGGCCTCGCTCTGGCTGGTGGTCGATTTCCGCGTGATCGACGACGCCGTGCAGGCCGGAGCCCCCCGGGATGCCGAGTGGTACCTGGCCTTCGGCCTCGTGGTCACGCTCGTCTGGGTGTACATCGAGGCGCTCAAGCTGGCCTTCCGGCTCGCTGCGATGTTCGGCGGCAAGCGCGATTGACGATAACCCGGTAGGAACCGGGCTGAATCCCCGGCCATCCGTCAGGCGAAGTCGTCTTCGTGAACCCCGTAAGCCGCCAGGCTGCCGAGACGATCGATGGCGTGTCCCGAGCCATTGCAGGCTGGGCTGCGACGCGGCTCGTCGAGCGCGTGCCCGGCATCCGGGCTCGGTACGGCCCCGACGCGGAGCGGCTCTGGAAGGCCGAGATGCTCCAGCGCTTGGGTCACTTGGCGGTAGCCGTGGCCTTCGAGCGCGTCGAGCTGCTGGTTGAGCAGGTGCAGTGGTCGCGCGTGGCGTTCTCATCGCGCCAAGTGCACGACACAGATGTCGCCGAGAGCATGCACGCTCTGCGCGACGTGCTGGCCGAACAGCTGCCCAAGCAGGCCATGGTGGCGTGCCGGATGGTTGATCAGGCCCTTGAGCGCGTGGCCGGCACTGCGGTGCCCCAGCCGAGTTCCCTGCTCAATGCCACTGGTGGTGATTCGACGGCTGCGCGTCTGTACCTACTGCACCTTCTCGAACGCAATCGCGATCGCGCCTGGCACGTGGTGCACGGTGCGCGTCTGTCGGGGCGCTCGCTTGCGCAGGTCTACGAACGCATCCTGGTTCCCAGCATGGCTGAGGTTGGCCGCATGTGGCATATGCAGGAGGCCTCCATCGCCGATGAGCACTTCGTGACCAACGCCACCCAATCGATGATGGCGCAGTTGCGGATGGATGTCCCGGTCGAGGGCGAGCGGCCGTGGCGTGTGCTGGCCACCAGCGTGGGCGGTGACTATCACGATATGGGTGTGCGCATGCTTGCGGATCTCTTTGAGGTTGCCGGCTGGCGGGTCGAGTGCTTGGGCGCGAACACACCCGCCGACGAGATCGTGGCCATGCTCGATGCATCCCAGACCGGTAGGCCAATCCATGTGCTTGCGCTGGGCATCGGCAGTTCCCTGTCGCTGCGTACGCTCGCCGACACGATTTCCGCTGTTCGGGCGTCCCGCGCCGCCCAGGGCGTCCGCATCATCGTCGGCGGACATCCATTCCAGATCGTGCCCGACCTCTGGAAGCTCGTCGGTGCCGATGCCTGCGCACCCAGCTTCAGCGACGCCGTTCAGCAATCCGAGCGACTGATGCTCACCACCGCGTCCTGAGCCGGCCTCGGCCGCGACTGTGCGTCGGGCGCATCCCGCCGGTCAGCCTTCGAAACGGGCGAAGATCAGGCTGGTGTTGTGCCCACCGAAGCCGAAGGAGTTGTTGATCGCATAGCGGACCGTGCGCTCCTTTGCGTGGTTGGGCACGAAGTCGAGGTCGAACCCGTCGTCGGGGCTGTGCAGGTTGATGGTCGGGGGCAGGATGCCCGACTTCACGGCCATCACCGTGGCGACCGTCTCGATGCCGCCGGCTGCGCCGAGGCCATGGCCGGTGACGCCCTTGGTGCTGCTGACCGAAAGCTGTGTTGCATGGTGCCCGAAGACCTGCTTCACGGCCGCCACTTCAGCGGCGTCGCCAAGCGGCGTGCTGGTGCCGTGGGCGTTGATGTAGCCAATGGCATCGGGGGCAAGCTGCGCATCGGCCAGGGCATTGACCATCGCGCGCTGGGCGCCTGCACCAGCTGGGTCCGGGGCTGCGATGTGGTGGGCGTCGCCACTGACACCGTAACCCACGAGCTCGGCGTAGATCTTCGCTCCGCGGGCCTTCGCGTGCTCAAGCTCCTCGAGCACGATCACGCCGGCGCCCTCGGACAGCACGAAGCCGTCGCGATCGCGGTCGAAGGGGCGGCTCGCCTCGGTCGGGGCATCGTTGCGGGTGCTCAGGGCCTTCATGGCGGCGAAGCTTGCCATGCAAAGCTGGGTCACGGAGCCCTCGGCGCCGCCGGCGATCATGACATCGGCGTCGCCGCGCTGGATGAAGTGGTACGCCGCACCGATCGCGTGGCTGCCGCTCGCGCAGGCGGTGGCCGTGGCGACGTTCGAGCCACGCAGGCCGAAACGGATGCTGACGTGCCCCGTGCAGGAATTCAGCATCAGCTTGGGCACGGTGAAGGGGTTCACCATGCGAGGACCGGACTGGGCGATCTTGTTGATGCCGAGTTCAATGGTCTCGATGCCACCAATGCCGCTGCCGATGGCGACGCCGCGACGGTAGGGGTCACCCGTGGCGAAGTCGATGCCACTGTCGGCGGCGGCCTCACAGGCGGCCGTGTATCCAAAGATGCAACTGCGGTCCATGCGCTTGGCATCGCGTGGATCGAGGACCTTGGTGTAGTCGAGGTTGCGCACCTCGCCCCCAAAGGTGACGGACCAGTCGCCGCTTTGGGCGAACGCGGTGACCGGCCCGATGCCGGACCGGCCGTGGATCATGGAATCCCAGGCGGCAGGGGCAGAGTGGCCGCAGTCGGTCACGGCGCCAAGGCCGGTGACCACGACGCGTCGCAGGGTCAGGGTGCGCATGGACCGGAGAACCTACACAAAAAGAGCCAAGGAGGGCGACTGGACGCCCTCCTTGGATTCGGTCGGTCGATGGCCCTCGGCCTTCGGCTGGATCAGAGCTCTTGGGCCCCGGGCACCGCCCAGTGGTGTCCCAGGAGCCGCCCGCCCAGCCGTGGTCTGCTCAGCCGCCGGCAGCCTTGCGCTGCTTGATGTAGTCGATCGCCAAGCCCACAGTCTGCAGCTTCTCGCTGTCGCCTTCAGGGATCTTGGTGCCGAATTCCTCCTCGAAGGCCATCAGCAACTCGACCATGTCGAGGCTGTCAGCGTTGAGGTCGGTCATGAAGTTCGTCTCGCGCTTGATCTCGGCCTTCTCGACCTTGATCTTGTCGGCGATGATGTTGATCACCTTGGCTTCAATCTCTGCTTCGGTCAAAGGGGTGCCTCCTGCAA
>VGXJ01000089.1 GCA_016873375.1 Phycisphaerae bacterium | reverse complement strand
CCTCTACGTTGCGCGTTACGTGGACTACGACCCCGCCAAGCCGCTCCAACCCGCGATGTTCAAGGGCCAGCCGGTCATCAATGGCCCGAAGGGTCTGGTTCCGCTGCATGATGTCGTGCTGCGCAATGACGGCGACAGGTTCACCGACGTGACTGGGACAAGTGGTGTCGGTGCGGTGGCACCCGGGTTCGGGCTCAACGTGATTGCGTGCGACTTCTCGGGAGATGGACTGGTCGATCTCTTCGTGGGCAACGATTCGAGCGGCAACCATCTGTTCGTGAACGAGGGCGGCTTCAGATTCGCCGAGCGAGCGCGGCGACTTGGATGCAGCGCGAACCTCGAGGGCATTGAGCAGGCGACCATGGGGGTCGCGCTCGGCGATGTCGATGGCAATGGCCGACCCGACCTGCACACCACGGTCTTCTCCAGCGACACGAACACGCTCTTCCTCAATCGACCGGATGGCTTCTGGGATGACCGCTCGAGCCAGTTCGGCACGGGGGCCCCGTCTCGATCTTTGTGCGGCTGGGCGTCGGTCCTGGCGGACTTGGATCACGACGGCGACGAGGATCTCTTCACCGTCAACGGTCATGTGTATCCCAACGCGACCAAGGCCACCTTTGACAGCGAGTACGCGCAACCTCGTCTGGTGCTGGAGCGAAAGGGGAGCCGGTTCACGCCGCTGCGCAGCGATGCGGCCTGGCTGGCCCAGCCGCATCGAGACCGCACGGCGGTCTTCGGCGATCTGGATGGCGACGGCGATGTGGACGCCGTGATCGGCGAACTCAACGGTCCGTTGCGGGTGCTGCGCAACGATCACGACTCGGCCGGGGATTGGCTGGTCATCAGCCTGCGTGACACGCGGGCGGGGTCACGCAACCACCGGGCCGTGGGGGCCATGATCACCGTCGAGCAGGGTGGGCTGTCGCAACGCCGCTGGTTCGCCGGCGGAGGCCCGTTCCAGTCGACCTTTTCGCCCGAAGCCCACGTGGGCTTGGCGGGCAAGGAGCCGGTGAAGGTCACCGTGCGTTGGCCCGACGGCTTCGAGCAGGTCGCGACGACCGAGCCGGGGCGGCGACTGGTGCTTGATCGCGGCGCCCCCTGAGCGCGGCGCAGGGCGCGGCGTGGGAGCCGCGTGGGAGCCGCGACTCAAGCCTCGCGGCGTGGGAGCCGCGACTCAAGCCTCGCGGCGTGGGAGCCGCGACTCAAGCCTCGCGGCCTGGGAGCCGCGACTCATTCAGTGGATGGTGATGACCGTCAGCCGCTTCTCGCCCTTGGGTAAGTTCACGCGCACGGTGTCGCCCACGCGGGCCTTCATGAGGGCTTGGCCCATGGGGCCGGTGGAGGTGACCTCGCGATAGGGAAGGTCATCCGCGTCGGTCAGGCTGCTCACGATCTTGTAGCGGTCTTCGCGGCCGTTGGCCTCGTCGCGGATGGTGATCTCAGCACCAAGGAACACCATGTCGGTGGGCATCTCCGACTGGTCGACCACCTGCACGCCAGAGAGGCGGGCCTCGAGCTCGCGGATCTTGGCGTCGTTGATCGACTTGTCCTCGCGCGAGGCGTGGTAGTCGGCGTTCTCGCGCAGGTCGCCCTGGGCGCGAGCCTCGGCAATGCGCTCGACAAGCTGCTTGTCAAGCGCCCGAAGCGCCGCCAGCTGCGCCTCAAGGCGCTCCTTGTCAGCCCGTGTCACGAGTTCCATGGGGAAAAGGTAGCCCGAGCGGCAGCCTCACGCAAGGGTGACGGTGCGACGCGACCATGCCACTGCCGTGCAGAGTGCTGCCGCAGCGATGATGGCAGTGGCTAGCGTGTCGCTCATCATGGCCGTGTTCACCGGGCCCGGGCTGGGATCAGCGAACGACCATGCGACCGACAGCGCGCCCGGCAACGCACGGGCCACGCTCGGTGCTTGAAATCCCAAGGCAATCCAAGGGGCTTCAGGGCCTGCAGCGAGCAGCACGATGGCAAAGCCCGCCAGCGCGCGGCGAACCGCGCGATCCGAGCGCAGGCCGACCAGCAGCACGCTTGCCGCGATGGCGATTGCCGACATCAGGCTCGCATCGAGCAACAGCAGTCGGTCGCGGCTCCAGCCTGAGATCGCTCGCAGCGGGAAGATCGTGACGTGCACGAGGACCACGATCGTGATCGCATCGAGCAGGATGGTCCGCACGATCGAGCCCGGTGTGCGCAGGCTCAGGCGTGCAAGGGGCCACGCCACGATGGCACCGGCGGCCACCATCAGCGTGAAGGTCTGCACGGCATGGGCCACGCTGGCGCGCGTTGCCGTGGACGGGGTCATGAACTTGGTGCTGATGGCCCATGAAGCCGCAAGCCAGCAAAAGGCTGCCACCACCAGCCAGCGGGGCAGGGGTGTGTGGGCGCGCTCAGCGGGCGCTGGCGCAGTCGACCCTGACATCGATGCTCGTGGGGTGACCATGGTCGATGCGCCCGTGCTTCGCATACAGGAACGCAAGGTACTCCAGCTTCTGGCCCGTTGGCACTTCAGCGGGCGATGCCGCCGACGGCGCGCGGCCCCACACGATGGTGCTTCCGCCGGTCGTCACCAGTTCGAGCGTTCCATCCTTGGCGTGGCGGCCAACGCCGATCGCGGCGACCTGGCTTCGCCATGGCTGCGCATCGAGCGTCTGCAGCAGGTTGATCGCATCCTTGAGTGCGGTTCCACTCCACGCGCCTGCGACCGCCGGCGTCGAACCGGCCACGCCGAGCACGCGAACCAGCGATGGTCCATCCTTGGCGCGGTAGTCGCGCGCCATGCGATGCCCGCGCGAGTCGCAGAGGTGATCGATGCCACCGTCAGCCACGAGCGCGGTGGGGGTGGCGTAGGTCGCGATGACCTCGATGCCATCATGGTCCACCAGGCGCACCTGCTCGACCGACTCGAACCAGCCCGTTGATTCGAGATAGCGCTGCAGGGTCTGCAGCATGTCACGCCCTTGACCGGTGGCCACGATCGACTGCGCGGCGTCCTCGATCGGCTTCATCTCGGCGGTCGTCATCCATCGCGGGGCATTCGGGAAGCGGATGGCGGTGCGCGCCGAGGTCGACCCGTAGGCGGTTCCGCGCAGCCGGGGCAGGACGACCGTGGCCAGAACCACGACCACCACGGCACAGCCCAGCCATGCGCCGATGCTGGCGATGCGTTCGGCAATGGCCCGCCAGGATGCTTGAGGTGCCTTGGACGACGACGAACGTGACGACATAGCGGGTGCTATCGGCCGATCAATGCCGCAGGGGCGAGAATTCAGGGCTTGGTGGAAAGAGCCCCAAGCGCGCACTCGACCAAGGTCCGGCAGAGCGCCGGGAACGGCAGGCCGGCGTGGGCAGCTGCCTTGGGGACAAGGCTCGTGTCGGTCATGCCGGGCATGGTGTTGACTTCGAGCATCCATGGGCCGCGGTCGTCGACCATGAAGTCAACGCGCGAGATGTGCCGGCAGCCCAACGCCCTGCAGATGCCGACCGTCGCGGCCTGGGCTCGTTCGGCGACGCCGGCAGGCAGTTCGGGGTCGAGCACGTAGCGCGTGTCCTTGCGCACATACTTGGCCTCGTAGTCGTAAAGCCCATCGGCCGGAACGATCTCCACGATCGGCAGCGCGCGCCCGTTGAGCCAGCCCACGGTGATCTCGCGGCCGGTGATGAACTCCTCGGCGAGCATGAGTTCGCGCCGGGAGAAGGCCGTGGCCAGGGCGCGGTCGACCTCTGCACGATCCTTGCAGACGAACAGATCGACGCTCGAGCCGTCGTTGCTGGGCTTGATGACGACTGGCGGTTCAAGATCGAGCTCATCGCCACGGCGCAGGACGCGAGCCCTTGGCGTGGGGACGCCGGCGCGCGCGGCGATGGTCTTGGTGGCGGCCTTGTCCATGGCGATGCGGGCTGCGGCCGAGCCGCAACCCACGAAGGGTCGACCTGCTGCCTCCAGCAACTCCTGCAGCGGCCCGCCTTCACCCCACGGTCCGTGCAGCACCGGGAAGACGACATCGCCCTGGAGCTGCGCCAACGCATCGGCGCCGGGGGCATCGATGGCAAGTTCGATCACATCGAAGGTCCCGTCGTCGCGCAGCGCTTGCGCGACGCGCCCTCCGCTGCGCAGGCTCACCTCGCGCTCGGCATCGGGGCCGCCCTTGAGCACCAGCACGCTGGTCCGGCTCATGCGCCGTCCCCGTGCCGGCTCCAGAAGACCACTTCGGTCTCGAGCCCAAGCCCCGTGCGCTCGCGCACCGCATGCTGGGCGACCCGCACGAGTTCGCGCAGGTCATCGGTGCGCGCGCCCGGCTCGCACGTGAAGAAGTTCGCGTGGCGGTCGCTGATGAATGCCTTGCCGACGCGGCGGCCCTTGAGGCCCGCGTCGTCGATCAGCTTGCCCGCGCTGACGCGCTGGCTCGTCCCGGGGTCGACGGGGTTCTTGAACATGCAGCCTGCGGCGCTGTTGGACATCGGCTGGACCGACTTCTTGTACGCCATGTACTCCTGGACTCGAGCGCGGACCTCAAGCGGATTCTCCTCGCGCATCGAGAAGGTCGCCCACGCGATCACGCCTTCGGGCAGCGTGGCGTGACGGTAGGCAAAGTGCAGTTCGCTCTTGGCGTAGACGCATAAGGCCCCATCGGGCCGGACGATGGCTACCGCGTGCACGGCATCACCGATCTCGCCGTAGCGCCCGCCGGCATTCATCGCGAGGGCGCCGCCAACCTGCGCGGGGATGCCCGTCATGCCTTCGAGCCCCGTGAGCCCACGGCGGGCACACTCGGTCACGAGCTTCATCAGGTCATGGCCTGCGCCGACCTTCATGAGTTCGATGCCGCCCTCGGTGTTCACCTCGAGCGAAGTGAATGAGGGATCCGCGAGGCTGATGACGACGCCCTCCACCCCGGCATCATCGACGAGCAGGTTCGCGCCGGACCCGAGCACGCGCATGCGGACCTGATTGTGCCTGCAGCGGCGCACGAGCTCGGCAAGCGCTTCGGGCGAGCGTGGCGTGACCAGCGCATCGGCGCGCCCACCGATGCCGAACCATGTGAGTGGCCCGAGGGGGGCATCGGCCTGCACGTTGACATCGAGGTCGCTGAAGAGGCTCGTCCAATGGCGATCCATGGTGGTGCTCACGGCGTGGTCCCGCTTGCCGAGGCAGCGGAGCGTGCCAGCCAGTCACGACCGATCTCCCAGACCGGGCCTGCTCCCATGACGACGACGAGGTCGCCATCCTGGGCGATCTGGTCCAGTCGATCCACGATGCCCTCGAAGGACGGGATGTGCCATGCCTGCGCGCCGCGCTCACGCAACTTGGCGACGAGATCACCGCTCGACACGCTTTGCGCGTCTTCGGCGCTGTCGCGCACGAAGTAGATGTCCGGCACCAGCACGATGTCTGCGTGCCCGAAGGACTGCGCGAACTCATCGAGCAGGTGGCGCGTGCGGCTGTGCTGATGCGGCTGGAAGACGCAGACCAGCCGAGTGGGGGCCAGGCCCGCGCGGATCGCCCGGAGCGTGGCATCGACCTCGGTCGGATGGTGGCCGTAGTCGTCGTACACCCGCACCGTGCCGCCGATGGCGAGGACGCGATCGCCCATGTGCTGGAGCCGGCGGTCCACGCCGCCGAAGCTCGACAGGCCTTCTTCGATGCGGGCACGCTCTGCACCGACCCATGTAGCGAGGATGCCGGCGGCGGCGGAGTTGAGCACATTGTGGTCGCCCAGCAGGCGGCTCGTCCAGCGCAGCAGTTCTGATCCACGGTGCGACACGCTGCATTCGCGCGACTCGGCATCGAACTGCACGCGATAGTCCGCGAGTGCGGCGAAGCCGAAGGAGCTCACGGCGCACGACAGGCCGGCGGTCACGCGACGGCGGTGCGCGCCATCGTGCGCGATGAGCAGCCGACCGCCTTGCGTGCGATCAGGCAGCCGCGCCGCGAAGGCGTTGAATGAGGCGATGATCTCGTCAAGACCGCCGGTGTAGAAGTCGAGGTGGTCTTCCTCGATGTTGTTGATCAGGGCCAGCGTGGGGCGGTGGCTGTGGAACGAGCGGTTGTACTCGCAGGCTTCCGCAACCATGACCCCGGGCGCGCCGGCGAGCGAACCGGCGGGAATGCGCTCGGTGCCCACGCGGCTGCCGCCGCCGATCTGGTTGCAGGTCGCCCCCACGATGAAGCTGGGATCGACCCCCGCCGTGATCAGCACATGCGCGAGCATGCCGGTGGTCGTGCTCTTGCCGTGGGTGCCGGCGATCGAGATACCCGTGCGGCCGATCATCACGCGGCCGAGCGCCTGCGCGTAGTTCAGGACCTCGACGCCCCGGCGGCGGGCGGCTTGCAGCAGCGGGTGATGGTCCTTGACGGCCGCGCTTGCAACGACGAGGTCGCACGCCGGCAGCTCAGTCGGCTGCACATCGACCGAGACGGTGATGCCATCACCGCCAAGCCGATCGAGCACCTCGCTCCAGGACTGGTCGGTGCCGCTCACGCGTGCGCCGCGGCGCTGCAGGAGCTGCGCAAGGCCGCTCATGCCGGAGCCACCGATCCCGATGAAATGGACGCGCTTTCCGCCGAAGACCGGGTCGGTCGACGACGAGGGCGCCGTGCCCGAGCCACACTTCCCAGCTGCTTCGCTCCGCATGCGATTCACGCCTTCCTGGCCACGCCTTCCGAACCACGAATCCTGTCTTGAGTGCATCCGCCGGGCATCCGTTCCCGACGCTGGTCGATCGTACCCAAGTGCCGGGGCTCCGTGCACGACCGACGGTGCTTCATCGGCTTGTTCCGGCGCCGTGCATCGACGATTGTCCCTCGCCGGAGTCCATACACTCCACCCATGCCGAAAGACGACGAAACCGTGCGCGCGCAGGTGCTCATCGTCGACGACGAACCCGAGCACGCCCAAACCATGGCTGAGGCGCTGCGCAAGCCGGGCCATGTGTGCACGGTGGTGCACTCGGCGGCTGCCGCAGCCGAGGAACTGCAGGGCGGGATGTACGACGTCATCGTGACCGACCTGGTCATGGAGCGACCTGATGCCGGCTTGGCCGTGCTGGCGCAGGCCAAGACCAGCCAGCCGCAGGCCGAGACGATCCTGGTGACCGCCCACGGCGATGTACCCACGGCCAAGGCGGCCCTCCAGGGCGGGGCGTACGACTTCATCGAGAAGCCGCTCGATCTGGTCGTCTTCCGCAACCTCGTCCAGCGGGCGGCCCAGACGGTGGCGCTGC
>VGXJ01000088.1 GCA_016873375.1 Phycisphaerae bacterium | reverse complement strand
GAGCGTGGTCGCATCGCCGATCGCAAATGGCACATTGAGCATGCGTGCCAGCGTGCGGGCAAGCAGCGTCTTGCCGGTGCCGGTCGAGCCGATCAGCAGCACATTGCTCTTGTCGAGCTCCACCGGCGCATCGGCGTTTCCGACCTGGGTGAGCCGCTTGTAGTGGTTGTGCACTGCGACCGAGAGCGTCTTCTTGGCCTGGTCCTGGCCGATCACGTACTCATCGAGGTACTCCTTCAGGGAGCGCGGCGACGGAATGCTCGAGAACAGCTGGCTGCCGGTCGAGATCCGGCGCTTCTCCTGCTTGAAGATGTTGCCGCACAGGTCCGTGCAGTTCGTGCAGATGTAGACGTCGTTGGGACCCTCGACCATGGGGCCAACCTCACGGCTGGTCTTGCCGCAGAAGGAGCAGGTGGTGACGCGCCGACCGCGGAAGCCACCATCATCGGTGCGCTTGCCATCGTTGCCGGGGCCCTTGCGATCGTTTCCGTTGCTCATGGCGTTTCCGTTTTGAGTCTATCGGTTCACGGCGCGCCTCCCTGCAGCGACTGCGCTCTTTCGGTCGCCACTTTTCGCCGTCCGGGCGCGGCGTCTCGCGCTGGGGGCGCATTCACGAGCCTCGACGCGATCCTCGCACCGTAGGCGGCTTGGCCGAAGCACGCTCTTGCCGCAGCCTTTCGACCGTTTCTCGGGCCTTTTCCCGCAAACGACGGTCAGCGTTGTCGTACTCCTCCTGCGAGATGCGCCCGCTGTCGCGAAGCGCCTTGAGTTCCGAGAACCCGAACGATTCGACGCCGCCGGCAGCGCGGTCGAGCGCACGCGCGCGCACGCGCATGGCCACGACAAAGCCGATGACCGTGAGTACCAGCAGGGCGACGATCGAGATCCAGAACGCGCCCGAGGAACCCTGGGCGAGCACGCTCACTTCTTGGTGCCGGCCTTGCGGGCCGAGGCCTTGGCTTCGACTTCCTTGTTCCAGTCCTCGGCGGGCACATCGGTGACCGTGGCTCGCACGATGACGCGGTCGGCAACCTTGGCCTCGCGTATGCCCAGCGCGACTTCCTGGATGCGGCCGCTCTGCTCGAGTTCCTTGCGGAGTTCGGCAGGGCGCATGTTCTGTTGGCGCGCGATCATCGCGACGCGGCCGTTGAGTTCGCCCTCAGTCACATCCACCCCCAGGTCCTCGGCCAGGCGCTGCAGGATGAAGAAGAGCTTCAGGCGACGCTGGGCCGACTCAGTCGTGTCGGCGCGGGCCTCCGCGAGCTTGAGCTCGACCTGCTCAGGCGCAGTGCCGCGGGAGAGCAGTTCGTAGCGCTGGCGCTCGAGATCGCGGGTGATCTGGCCAGCGCTGAGCTTGGCGGGTAGCTCGAAGCTGACCGCATTGGCGAGCTGTTCCATGACCTGCTCGCGCATGGCAACCTGCTGTTCGCCGTCGCGGCGCTGCTCGAGCACCATCTTGATCTGCTCGCGCAGCATGGCTTCGTCGGCAAGGCCAAGCTTGCCGGCCAGTTCCGGCACCGGAGCCGGCGTGATGCGCTCGGCTTGGGTGATCGTGAACGAGAACGACAGGTCGTTGCCGCGCACCTTCTCATGCTCGTGGCCTTCGGGGCCCTTGGCGGTGAAGCTCACCGCGTCGCCGACCTTGCGGCCCATCAGTTGCTTCTGCAGGTCGTCGATCATGATGCCCAGGAACGGGCCCTTGCCCTCGTCTTCCTTGGCCGGAACGACGGCCAGCGCATTGTCGGCCTTGTAGAAGGGCTCGGATTCGCCCTTCACGGTCACGGCGACGGTGCCGATCATGCGGTCAAGGTGCTCGAACGGGCCGTCGATCAGGCTCGGTGTGCCGAAGCGGTACTGGTTGCGCAGGATCTCGTCGTCGATGTGCTTGTCGATGACGTCGATCACTGGCTTGCGGATGCCCATGCCTTCCCAGGCAGGCAGCGTGAAGTCAGGGATCACCTCGATGTCGACGCTGAAGGTAAACGATGCGCCACGGGCGAGCTCGGCCAGCGCGCTGCCAGGGCTCATCTCGGGATTGCCGATCGGGCGAAGCTTGTGGTCGGTGACAGCCTTGTTGAAGGCCTGACCGACGAGCTGACCGCGGGCCTCTTCGAGGAGTTGCTTCCCAAACCGCTTCTCGAGGATCGCCATCGGTGCCTTGCCCGGGCGGTAGCCCGGCAGTGCTGCGCCGTTCTGCAGGTTCGCAAAGGCGCCGGCAAGGTGGCTGTCCACGGCATCGGCCGGGATGGTCACTTCGATGCGCTTGAGGGCGGGGCCTGCGTCGGACACGACGATCTTCGGTTCAGCGGTCTGCGTGCTCATGGTTGGGTCCTTGATGGGGAGGGTCGAGTATAGGGGCTTGCACGAAATGCACGATGCACCGACAAAGAAGGCCCCCGGGTTTCGGGGGCCTTCGGTGGAACTGGGGTCGGGGCACGAAGCCCGCTGGTGGCTATCGGATCCGTGCGATCAGCGGCCCAAGAACAGGAGATCGGCGTAGGTCGGGATCGGCCACAGATCGGCCGGGACCAGCCGCTCGAGGCCATCGGACGCATCGCGCACGCGCTGCATCGATGGTACGACCGTGTCGCGCAGGTAGCGCACCTTCTTCGCCGCATCGCCCTTCTGGGCCTCGGTCGACGTCTCCAGCGACTTGGTCGCGGCGCGCAGCTCGGCCACGCGACGCACCACGTCCTTCAAGGCTTCTTCGCTGTCGGCGCACTCGACGCCGGCCGACTGCGTGGCGGCGACGGTGTCGGCGAGTTCGGCCTGCGCGCGCAGGCAAGCCGGAAGCACCTGCGTGTTCACCATCTGCACGAGGGTGCGGCTTTCGATGGTGATGAGCTTGGTGTACTGCTCAAGCTGCACCTCGTAGCGCGCGTGCAGCTCGCGATGGCTGAGCACGCCGTAGTGCGCGAAGAGCGCCTTGGCCTTCTTCGTGTCGAGCGCACCGAGGCAATCGGCCGTGCTGGCCATGTTGGGCAGGCCGCGGCGGGCGGCCTCGGCGTGCCACTCGGCGCTGTAGCCGTCGCCATCGAAGCAGACACGGCGGTGCTCCTTGATGATGCCCTTGAGCACCTCGCGCACGGCGGCTTCGAGCTTGGCACCGCTCGCGTTGCGGCCGGCCTTCTTCTCGATGGCGGTGGCGACAACGTCAAGGCTCTCGGCCACGATCGTGTTGAGCACCGTGTTGGGCCATGCGACGCTCGCGCTGGAACCGACCGCGCGGAACTCGAACTTGTTGCCCGTGAAGGCAAACGGGCTCGTGCGGTTGCGGTCGCTGGCGTGGCGGGGCAGCGCCATGAGCGTGCTGGCACCGAGGTCGATCGCACCGCCCTTCATGGTCTTCTTCGGCGTGCCCTTCTCGAGCTGGTCGAGGATGTCGGTGAGCATGTCGCCGAGGTAGATGCTCATGATCGCCGGCGGGGCCTCGTTGGCGCCCAGGCGGTGGTCGTTGTGGGCGCTCGCAATCGAGGCACGCAGCAGGTCGGCATGCAGGTCGACCGCACGGATGACCGCGCAGAGGCAAGTGAGGAACTGCATGTTGGTGTGCGTGTCGTCGCGCGGGTCGAGCAGATTCACGCCGGTGTCGGTCGACATGCTCCAGTTGTTGTGCTTGCCCGAGCCGTTCACGCGGGCGAAGGGCTTCTCGTGCATCAGGCACATGAAGCCGTGCTCACGCGCAGTCGAGCGGAGTACATGCATGACGAGCATCTGGTGGTCGACGGCAATGTTGGCGTTCTCGTAGATCGGCGCGATCTCGTACTGCCCGGGCGCCACCTCGTTGTGGCGGGTCTTGACCGGGACGCCCAGTTCGAAGAGCTTGCGTTCGGCGCTGGCCATGAAATCCAGCACATCGGCGGGGATCGAGCCGAAGTAGTGGTCTTCCAGCTGCTGGCCCTTCGGCGGCGCGGCGCCGAGCAGCGTGCGGCCGCAGACGACGAGGTCGAGCCGCTCCGAGCCCAGCGTTTCATCGACCAGGAAGTACTCCTGCTCGCAGCCCAGCGAGGTGATGACCTGATTCACGCCCTTGTCGGTGCCGAACAGCTTGAGCACCCGCATGGCCTGCGCGCTCACGGCCTCGATCGAGCGCAGGAGCGGCGTCTTCTTGTCGAGCGCTTCGCCGGTCCAGCTCACGAAGACGGTCGGGATGCAGAGCGTGGCGTGCCCTTCGCTCGTGCGCAGGATGAACGCAGGGCTCGTGGCATCCCACGCGGTGTAGCCACGGGCTTCGTAGGTGTCGCGGATGCCGCCGTGCGGGAAGCTGCTCGCGTCGGGCTCGCCCTGGATGAGCGCAGAGCCGCTGAACTTCTCGATCGCGGTTCCATCACCCATGGGATGCAGGAATGCATCATGCTTCTCGGCGGTCGTGCCCGTGAGTGGCTGGAACCAGTGCGTGTAGTGCGTGGCACCATGCTCAAGCGCCCAGTCCTTCATCGCAGCAGCGACGGTGTTGGCGATGCCCGGGTCGAGCGGCTTGCCGAGCTTCATGGTCGCCTGCAGCTTCATGCTGATCTCCGGCGGAAGGCGCTTGAGCATGTCGTCGCCGCCGAAGGTCAGGGTTCCGTAGAGATCGCTCGATCGTTCGGTATGTGCAATGGTGGTCATGGTGGTTGGGTTGGTGCGGTGACTCATGGTGGTTGAGTTGGTTGGGTGATTCATGGTGTTTCGTAAGGTTGGATCGGGCCGCGCGATCGCGGATCCGGCAAGAGTACGGATAATCAGCCCGTGTTATCAAGGGCCTTTTGCCCAACGAATGTCAGGGACCCGGGCGTCAGCTACCCCGCGCGTGCGCTCGATTGCGCGCCGCAGCTGGCCGCCGAGACTGCACTCGCAGGAAGTTGGTGCCGAGCCAGCCCCTGCGCCGGAAGAAGAGCAGCAGCAGGATGGCCGTGCCCGCCATGAGGCCCAGCGCGAAGGGATAGCCGTAGTACCAGTTCAGCTCCGGCATGTTGAGTGGGCTGCGCTCGGGGTCGAAGTTCATGCCGTACAGACCTGCAAGGAATGAGAGCGGCATGAAGATCGTGGCGATGATGGTGAGCACCTTGGTCACCTCGCCCATGCGGTTGCTGGTCACCGCCATGTAGATGTCCGTCAGGTCGGCTGCGATCGAACGGGCGTTGTCCAGCATGTCGAGCACGCGCGTGACATGGTCGTACGCATCACGCATGTAAAGCCGATCGTCCGCGGGGAAGACATGGTCCGCAGCAAGCATGGCACTGACGGCATCACGAAGCGGCCACACCGCACGACGCAGCGTGGCGATGTCGCGCTTGAGGTGACGGATCCTGACGATGTCGTCGCCCGAGGTCCTGAAGATGACGTCATCCTCAAGCTGCTCGATCCGGTGCTCGAGCCTTTCGATGAGCGGGAAGTAGGCATCGATGACGGCATCGACCATCGCATAAGCCGCATACGACGCCGAACCGCCAGCAATGCGTCCCTTGTGCTCGCGGATGCGCCGGCGCAAGGAATCGAGGCAGTCCCCGTCAGTCTCTTCCTGCACCGTGACAATCCAGGTCTTTCCAAGGATGAGGGCCAGCTGCTCCGTGCGGAAGTGCCGATCGGCAAGCAGCGGCATGGGAAGGATGATGCAGCTGTGATCCCCGTACACATCGATCTTGGAGCGCTGCACGGTATCGGCGGCATCTTCCATGGCCAGAGGATGGATCCCGAAGCGTTGCGCCACCGCCTCGAGGATGGCCAGATCGCCGAGCCCATCGATGTTCACCCACGCAACCTGGCCCTCAACGAGTTCGAGGGACCGGATCGACTCGGGTGTCTTGAGCGGCCGCTCCGTGCTTGTGCCGTGGCCGAAGGTCATCAGCTCGACTGTGGGTTGACGCGCCGAGGGCTCGACCATCAGCGTGCCCGGAGGAAGATTGGGCCTCGGCATCAGCCGCTTGGGCTTGGAATGCAGCATGGCCAGAGGCTACTCCGGTCCGGTGCGTGCAGCACCCGGACGGTCATCGATCCGTGCCGGTCGGACCAGCCATCCACGCCACCAGCAGGCCCGCCGCGAGTGCGGCACGGATGCTCCATCCAACGGTCCGGATCCAATTGGATCGCACCAAGGCCGCATGGGCCACATCATCGAATCCCTGTCCGAGCTGTCCATGCAAGGGCACTTGGACGGCAAAGGTGCTCAGCCAGATTCCGGCCAAGAGCATCGCACCCGCCACGGGCATCCAGCGAGGCACGCCGCGGGCGGCAAGTTCACCCATCGCCACCAGCAGCAGTCCCGTGCAGGCCGCTTCGACAAGCATCGCCGTGCCAACGACCGGCGTGATGCGGGATGCATGGGATCGCTCGTAGGCCGCGAAGCCATCTGCACCGACCATGCCGAACAGCGGATAGTGCACTACCTGGATGATCCAGATGACGCCTGCCATGAAGAAGGTGGCGGCAGCATGAATGACGAGAAGCCACGACATGCGCTTGGGTTCGCGCACGGCCGGGCGCAGGATGCAGCAGCTTGATGATCGTGGCGCGAGCGCCGTGTTCGACGTGCGGGGCCGGCACGCAGTGCGGTCCGACCCGCGGCGTCAGGGCACGTCGAGGAACTCGACGCGGTCGAGCGCCGGCGTGATCAGCGCCACAGTCGCCCGCTCGACCCGCACGAACGCGCCGGGATTCACGATGCGGGTCGGACCGGCGCGCTCATCGCAGCGCACATGAGTATGGCCGTGCAGCAGGAATGGGGGCCCGCCGCGCAGCAACCGATCGACGACCGACTGCAGGTGCCCGTGCGTGAACGCCACATCCACGCCATCGACCGTGAGCACCGAACCATCGGGATGGATGTCCAGCCCAAGGAACCGCGCGTACTCGCCCAGCGCATCGTCGTCGCAGTTGCCAAGGCAGAGCGAGCACGGTTCGCCGGCAAAGAGATCGATCACGCGCTCATCCTCGGCATCGCCGAGGTAGACGAACCGCGTGGCACCATGCCGCTTCAGGAGCTCGATCGCGGTCGTTGCCGCACCGATCTTGCGATGCACATCCGAAAGCACGCCCAGCACCTGCGGAGTCGTCGTCATGGCGGGAGTATGACGCGCAAGGCGCGCGTGTGTGACGGTCCATCAGTCACGCACGCATTGAATCGTGCGACCGCGGTAACCTCTTGCTCCCATGCGCATCGCCACACGCTTCGCTCCGAGTCCGTCCGGCCACCTTCACGTGGGCGGCGCCCGAACCGCGCTCTTCTGCTGGGCCTTCGCGAAGGGCCGCGACGGAACCTTCATCCTGCGCATCGAGGACACCGACCAGAAGCGTTC
>VGXJ01000087.1 GCA_016873375.1 Phycisphaerae bacterium | reverse complement strand
AGCCACAGGCCGATGGTGCGATCCCACGAGAAGCGGATCGCCTGTTGGTTGGGCGACGCTGCTTCAGCGGCACGGTATTGCCCTGCCGTACGGAAGACATCCCGCTCGATCGTGGCCGAGCCCGCTGCGCCGTCTGCGACGGCCGACCAGGTCACACGGCCTTGGTCATCCGTCGCAGCCGCGTAGGACGTCGATTCGGTCTGCACATAGACGCGCCCCATGCCCTCGCCGATGCCGGCACGGATCGCCACGAGCACGGCGATCACGAGGAAGAGCCCAATCCACCACCTGCCTTGGGACGGTGCGGAGGAGTCCATGGTCGCGCCGCTCATCGTGCCACCGCCTTGCACCGCTTCTGTGCGAAGAACATCGCGTTGCCCAGGACGATCAGCCCGATCAGCAAGAGATGGCCGAAGAGCTGCGGTGCCATGCGGCGCCGAGCCTCGGCATAGCGAGGCGGCGTCACGCCAGCTCCGTCAATCGCTGCACTCACCAGCGCCTCGTACTCGGCGGCGCCCTTGATGGCCGCGAGCATGCCACGCAACTGGCCTGGGTAGTACGAATAGACCTGCGAAGCCTGCACGCCCGTGACCCCCGCGAGCAGGACCAGCCCGGGATTGGAGCTCGACACGTACTGCACCCACTCCTTGCCGCCGGGATAGCCCGCACTGATCGTGATGACCAGCGGGAAGTCACCGACCTTGGCGATGCCCTCCATGATCGGCAGGCGATCGACCGGCGTACCCGATCGATCGACCGGGAACTGCTTGCGGAAATCCGTGCCGATCACCTTGAGCACGCCTTCGTTGCCGGTCTGGAAGCCCAGATTCACGAAGTCCTTGCCGCTCGTGCGGTCGGGAAACTCCGCCTTGATCACATTCGTGATCGTTTCCTCGGCCTTCTTCGGGCCGAGCGGCCACAGCGAGACCATGACCGGCTTCAGGCGCCTGTGCATCAGGTGGCGCATGAACGAGGTTGCCATCGGTGCGAGTTCGCCCTCGCTCGCGGGGTCGTAGTCAAAGCTCACGAGCACGCGCGAGCCCTCGGGCAGCGCCTCGATGGCATCGAAGCACGCCTGTGACGGCGGCGTTGGTGACTCAGGGAAGGTCTTGCCCGTCACGCCGTTCCAGAGGATCGGCAGCGCGACCGCCAGCATCATGGCGAGGTAGATCCATCGCCGGTCGAGGCCGCTGCTCATGCGTCACCCCCGAGGTAGCTGCGATCGAGGCCCAGCATGAGCCGAATGCCCGTCGAGGCGACGCCGAGCGCGATCCCGATGATGATCGCGCGATTGCCGGCGGTGTTGAAGACATCCATGATGGTGACGGCAAGGTTCTCAAGCCGCAGGCCGCTCGCCCAGTCAGGCAACCATCCGGTGAGCACCACGCCGGCGAAGGTTCGGCCGAGCAGGATCACGAAGGCCGTCGCCAAGAGCAGTGTGGCCTCGAGGTTCTTCGCACGGAACGCGCGGAACGCCGCACTCGCGACGTAGAACGCAAGCACCGCGAAGAGCGTCGAGGTGATCGGCGTCATCACATAGAGATAGATCCACCAGAACGCCGAGCCCTCGTCGTCGGCCTTGCCGCTCCACGCCACCGCGGGAGCCGATGGATCCGCAACGACTCCGACCTTGCCAAGGCCGACCCAGAGCGTGACGATGAATGCCACGAGCGTGACGGCCGAATAGCCCCAACCGGGTCCGCGCGCGCTCAGGCGCATGAGTTGCACCTTCAGCAGGCTGCCGCCGCCAAGCACGAAGGCCATCGCAGCCAGGATGTTGAACCAGTCGGTGACGTCGTTGGCCCAGCCGGTGGCCATCGGCAGGAATGGGCTCACGAGCATGGTGAGCCCGCCCACAAGGCAGATGAGCAGCGCGATCGAGCGGCTCATTGGGTCGCCTCCACCGTTGGCTCGCTGGCCTGCTCAGGCGAAAACACCCTGATCGTAGCCATGAACACCCCGGCCACGAGCGCCAACGCAATCACGGCTTTCGCAATGTCCTGCCCGCGCAGCGTGCCCAGTTGGTCGGGTGCGCCGCTCAGGTAGGCACTGGCCGCGAAGAACTCCTCGCCGATCAGCGTGTAGTCGCAGCTCGCGACGAAGAATGGCAGCTGCGCGGTTTCCGCTGTGCCTGCAATCTGGATCGCGCCGATGGCGTTGCCGTTCTCGGCAAGGATCAGGCTCTCGGCGAAGAAGCACCCCATGTAGAAGCACGCTGCCGGCTTGTCGCGCGCCATCGCACCCGCCGCGTATGCCGCGTACCCGAACTGCTCATCGGTGATGTAGCGGATGCGCTCCGGGTCGTACCAGTCGGGCTGCCCGGCCTGGAGCGCCGCAGCCTGCACGCTCTCGCGCGCGGCCTGCATGACGAGCGATCGGCTCACAGGAACGTCGAGTGTGGCGTCGTACTGCGCGGCCGTGCCCGCAACGCGGCTGAGCACCGTGATGCCCGCCACCGTCATCGGGTTGTCCATGTCCTGGATCCCGGGAACGAAAAGGATCGGCCGGCCCATCTCTGTGGCGCGACCCACGGCTTCCTCGACCGCCTCAAGGCCTGCGATGCGACGGATCTTGGGCACGCTGCCCGCTCGCGCAGCGATCATGCTGGCCACGATGCACGCGCAGGTCGCTGCCAGCACCACCAGGAGCAGCAGCTTGTCGGGGTTCAGGAACGATGCATCGGCGCCGAGCACCATGCGCGAAGCCTAACGCGCACGAGGCGCGCTCGCCCGAAGCCACGCAGCTCACTCGGCGATCAGCTCGACGTTGGCACGCGGCACCACGACCCGCTGGCCATCGGCCAGTGCCACCTCGAGCACGCGTGCCTTCGACCCCGAGCCAAGCACAGCCGGCTGTTCCGGCAGCGCAGCCACCGTACCGAGCGACCCGAACCAGGGATCGCGAATCAGGCGAACGGATGTGCCGATCGAGAGTTCACCGGCGGTTGCGCCGCCGCCCGCATGGGCGTCACCCGCTGCTTCGTCGGCCAGCGGAATGACGACTTCGGGGCGCATGACCCCGGCACGAATCTGCGTCGCCCCATTCACGCTCGCACCGTGGCCGGCATGCGACGCCAGCAAGGCGTGCGTCCGCGCGGCCATGGCGATGTCACCGAAGCCCTCGGTCACGACCAGCGTGATGCCGACCTTTTCGCTGCCCGTGATCGCCACGCCCAGATCATGCCCCAGCAATGCCTTCAGGTCGGCATCGTCGATGCCACCCGACACGATCGCCGCCACGCCGAGCTCGATCGCTCGGCGGATCGCGTCGATGGTCATGCGGGCTCCCCCAACGAGGATGCACCCGGCATGCTCACTGCGGATCGACGATGCCTCGAGCCGATCCCCGGGCTGTGCGCACGCGACCGCGATGGGTCCATAGGCCTCGCCGCCGATGCCGAAGATCCCCTGAACCAGCGCCACATCATTCTCGATGACCACGCCCTCGCTGCCGAGCACCTCGACGACACGGCCACTGGTGAACGCACGCACCTGCACCGGCTGCGCGGCGCCACGGATCATGACCATGCCGGTCGAATCGCTGGCACTCTCGATGGTGCCGGACGCCGTCGCCTTCACAGTGACCTTCATCATGCCGAAGATCCCCTTCGACTGCGCGATGGGCTCGTCCTTGGCGATGGCGGAACCGACCGGCTTCAGCAGCAAGCCGGGCACATCCCGGGGAGCGCAAGACAGCAGGTTCGACATCTTCATCGGCGTGATGTCGCCCTCGAGGTCGGTCTGCGCGACGACATCGGTCGCCGTGACGCGCTCACCAGCCTTCACGGTGATGCGTCCTGTCAGCGGCAGGAGCCGACGTGCGCGGTAGCGCACGCGCGAACTCACGGTCAATCCTGGGGTGTAGGCCTTGGCCATGATCGTGTCCTCAATCGGGGTGCAGTTCGAGTGCCTTCGCCCACGCGGCGACCAGGCGCCTGCCCTCAGCTCCGTCGGGCACCGAGAGCGATCGCCCTCGGCCATCAAGGATGAGCCCGACGCTGCCGCCCCGCACTTCGCGCTTGACCGCCACTCCCGGACCGGCGCCGACGTCGAAGCCCCGCTCAGGCACGACCTCGACCAGCGCGCGCTCACCGATGCGCAGCAACTTCATCTCCTGTGCCATCAGCGTTCCCTCCGCGCTGCCGCCATCCCAGCGCGCGCTCCAGCGCATCACGGGCTTGCCCGCAACCGGCGTGCCCGCCGGCGCGATGCAAGTACCGAGCATGACGAGGCAATCTCGCTCGAAGACGTCCATGGCGGCGCGTTCATGCACGGTGGCGAGCACCCCCAAGTGCGGCATCATGAAGATGCTGTCCTTCGCAAGCTCGGTGAAGCCCTCGGGCTCGAAGGCGTCGATCAGCATCGATGCGGTCTGCTCCATCCGCGGCGCGTGGCTGAGCACGCCGCCGCTGGCGACGAGCAGGTCGAGCTTCATGCCGCTGACGAGCGAGCGGCCGCCTTCCTCCTGGCTGAACGCGTCGCCGACGGTGCGCTGCTGCTGCACGCCCTTGAGCTCGGTCGCGAAGGCCTTGTGCTGCACATACGC
The DNA here is from genome assembly GCA_016873375.1 of Phycisphaerae bacterium. Classification (GTDB taxonomy): domain Bacteria; phylum Planctomycetota; class Phycisphaerae; order Phycisphaerales; family SM1A02; genus SYIB01. The sequence continues at coordinate 2,759 of VGXJ01000087.1, read as the reverse complement.
CAGGCGCAGGGCTTCACGGCTCACGGCCTGCTCGAACACGAGCGCCTCGTGAGTCTGCGGGATGGTTGTCGGGCGGATCATCTTGTTCTTGACCCGGTTGCGCAGCTCGCGCTCGTCCATGTCCAGGTGCACCCACCGCAGCACGCTCTCCATGCCTGCCTCGGCGCAGACATTGCTGATCGAGTAGCTCATGCCGAGGTTCGCGCTCACCGTGCGGTTGAACGATCCATCGAAGACGCTGAAGACATCGGTCGTCGCACCGCCGATATCGACGCCGACGACATTGATGCCGCGACCCTTGGCGATCGCCTGGAGGATGTCGCCCACCGCGCCGGGCGTGGGCATGATGGGTGCATCGGCCCACGAGATCAGCTGGTCGTAGCCAGGTGCGTGCGCCATGACATGCTCGAGGAAGACATCGTGGATCGTCTCTCGCGCCGGTCCGAGGTGCTCACGCTCGAGCGTCGGGCGGAGGTTGTCGACGATCTTGAGGTCGAAGCCGCCACCCGCGAAGGTGCGCTCGATCGCCGGTCTCGCGTCGCGGTTGCCGGCGAAGATGATCGGCAGGCTGTACTCGCCGCCGAAGCGCGGCCGGGGCTTCGCGGGCGCGATCAGCTCGGCCAATTCGGTGACCTTCTTCGTGTCGCCGCCATCGGTGCCGCCGGAGATGAGCACCATGTCTGGACGGAGTTCGCGGATGCGCTGCACCTGCTCGTGCGGCCGGCGGCGATCGTTGCTCGCGATCGTATCCATGACGATCGCGCCCGCACCGAGCGCCGCGCGCTTGGCGCTCTCGGCCGTCATCTCCTTGACGACGCCCGCCACCATCATCTGCAGTCCGCCGCCGGCACTGCTCGTCGAGATGTAGAGGTCGCACCCTTCGGTCGCTTCGGGCGAATCACGCCGAAGGATCGTGCCATCGTCGTTCACGAGCCGACGGCCGCTGAGTTCCTGGAGTTCGGTGACGGAGTTCGTCACACCGAGCGTGACGTCGGCGAAGGGTGCCTCGACCGTGGTCGGCGCCTCAGCACGGTGGGTCTGACGGTACACCCCGTCCACGCACTCGATGAGGATCGCCTTCGTGGTGGTGCTGCCGCAGTCGGTGGCGACCACGACCTTGATGCGACTGGGGTCCTTCTGCATGGAAGGCGAAGGCTACGGATTCGGGCGCGGGCTGCAAGTCGCCATGCGGTCAATCCCCGTCGGATTGCGGCGGATTCCCGGCCTGCGTGCGGGCTTCGATCACCAGGCAGATCGCCTCGACGCTCCCTCGGCGCTCCAGGAGCGCCGCGAGCGTGCCGAACGCAGCGGGATCCGTCACGACCGAAACGAAGGGCGTGAGCGCATGCATGGCATTGGCCCCGATCGCGTTGAGCGGCCTGAATGATTCCAGTGCCAGCAGTGCCGGCGCGACCATGCCCCGTCGCACGATCTCATCGGCAATCCGCCCAACGACCGCTGCCTCGGCGTCGGTCAGCGTGGCTGGCCCTGGGACTTCGACGGCGAAGGCGTGCCGGAGTGCTGCTCGCCATGAGCGCTTGGGTTCGTTCATGACGCGTTGCTCTCCCGTGCAGTGCGGCTTGCGAGCCACCATGCCTCCCATGCCGCGAGCGCACGCTGCACGCGCACGCGATCCGACGGTGGCACGCCATCCAGGTGAAAGGAGATCGCGCCTCGGCCGGCGACCCGGGCGAGCGTGGCGCCCTCCTCCTGCACGGTGACCATCGCCACCGATGACCACGGCAGGCGCCGTTGCCTGAACGGACCTGCGCGAACGATGCCCTGACCATCGATCGAGCAACGGCATCCAGCCCAGCCTTCCGCGCTCACAGCGATCAGCCCGACCGCCGCGAGCGCACCCACGAACCACTCCTGCGCGGCCAGGCCGACGGCGAGCGCCAGCGCCGCAATCACCAGAGCGAGCGCGATCCGCCGGCCCGATCGTTCGCGCGCGAGGCACTCGGACCACTGGATCGCTGCGGGCATCTGCACGCCGCGATCCTACGATCCGCGCATGCCGAGCACCGTCCTGGACCTCAACGCCGCCGAAATCGAGACCACGCGCGAGTGGGCCCGCTGGGCCGACGCCAACGACCCGCTCGCACCGTTGCGCGATCGATTCGAGCTTCCCCGCGACGCTGACGGTGCACCACTCGTGTACTTCCAGGGCAATTCGCTCGGACCGATGGCACGACGCACCCGCGAGCTCGTGCAGGAGGTCATGGACCAGTGGGGCTCTCGCGGCCACTACGCGCGCATCGAGGGATCGCGGCCATGGATGGACTACCACGCTCATGCGCGTCGATCGCTCGCTGCACTCGCCGGTGCGCGCGAGCATGAGGTCGTGGCCATGGCGGGCCTGACCGAAACGCTGCATCTCCTGATGGCTTCGTTCTGGCGACCTCACACCGGCCGGGACCGCATCATCATGGAGGCCACCGCGTTCCCGAGCGACCGCTACGCCGTGCGCAGCCATGTGCAGGCTCGTGGCTTCGATCCCGGTGCATGCATCATCGAGGTGCCGCCGCGCGCGGACGGCCTGCTGCACGCCGAGGACTTTGCGCGCGCCTGCACCGACGCCGGCGAACGCGCGGGGCTGCTGTTGGTGGGCGGCGTGAACTACGCCACGGGCCAGCTGCTCGACCTGGGTGCCTTGGTCCGCGCAGCGCACGCTGCGGGCGCCTTCGCATGCTTCGACCTGGCGCACGCGATGGGCAACGTACCGCTCTCGCTGCACGAACTCGGTGCCGACGCGGCGG
>VGXJ01000086.1 GCA_016873375.1 Phycisphaerae bacterium | reverse complement strand
ATGGCCGCGCAGTTCATCGCGAGCACGCCGACCTCGGCGGGCGAAGGCGGCGTGAAGCTTGCGCTGGGTTCGCACAATGCGCGATCGATCGCCGCAGCCATGGCAGCGCTGGAGCGGCGCGGCCTGCCCACGAGCGCGCTTGAGCTGCAGATGCTGCACGGCATGGCCGACGAGCTCAAGGCGGCCGCGGTCGACCTCGGACTGCGCATCCGCGAGTACGTCCCGGTCGGCGAACTCGTGCCGGGCATGGCGTACCTGGTGCGCCGACTGCTCGAGAACACGAGCAACGAGAGCTGGCTCAAGGCCGGTTTCCTCGACAACGCCAGCGCAGACTCGCTGCTGGCCGATCCTGCCCGGCCTGACCCGGTCAGCGCCACGGCTCGGCTGGAGGCCGCACCCGAACGCCATGCGCTGAGCGATGCGGTCGATGGCGTGGGTGACGGACGGCCGTTCTACACCGAGCCCATGCGCGACTTCTCGCGCAAGGAAGTTCGCGATCGGTTCGCCGCTGCCTTGGGCGCCGCCCGTGTGCCACAGGTCGGCAACGACGGCACCATCGACCAGGCGACCGCGATGGTCGAGGCTGCCCACCGGGCCTTCCCTGCCTGGCGCGATGCGGAGCACCGCTCGCGAGCAGCCGTGCTGGTGCGCGCGGCGCAGGCCATGCGCGAGCGTCGTGACGAACTGAGCGCGATCATCATCCGCGAAAGCGGCAAGACCTGGCGCGAGGCCGATGCCGATGTCTGCGAAGCGATCGACTTCTGCGAGTTCTATGCCCGCGAGTCCTGCCGGCTCTTCGCGGTGCAGCGCTTGGGCCACTTCGTCGGCGAACTTGACGAGCAGTGGCACCAGCCGCGCGGCGTGGCCGTCGTCATCGCTCCCTGGAACTTCCCGCTCGCGATCTGCTGCGGCATGGCCGTGGCCGCGCTCGTCACGGGCAACACATGCATCGTGAAGCCTGCCGAGCAGACTCCGGGGATCGCCAAGCTCCTGTGCGACATCCTGTGGTCGGCCGGTGCGCCGCGTGAGGTGCTGCACTTCATCGCAGGCCAGGGAGAGACCGTCGGGGCCGCACTCGTGCGCCATCCCCGCACCGCGCTCGTGGCCTTCACGGGATCGAAGGCCGTCGGCCTGGACATCGTGTCGGCCTGCGGCATGCCCGGCGATGGCTTCGTCAAGAAGGTCGTCTGCGAGATGGGCGGCAAGAACGCGATCATCGTCGACGCCAGCGCCGACCTTGACGAAGCGGTGCTCGGCGTCCGACAGTCGGCCTTCGGGTTCTGCGGGCAGAAGTGCTCGGCGTGCAGCCGGGTCATCGTGGTCGACTCGGCGCACGATGCCTTCCTGCACCGGCTCGTCGGCGCGACGCAAGCGCTCGTGGTTGGAGATCCCAGCCTTCCGGGGACCGACATCGGCCCGGTCATCGATGCCGATGCGGCGCGCAAGATCGCGTCATACGTGGAACTCAGCCGCACCGAAGGCAAGCTCGAGACCCAGCTCCCCGTCCCGGCTGGACTGGCCGAGCGCGTGGGCAAGCCGTACGTGGGCCCTGCGATCATCAGCGGCATCGAGCCCCACCACCGGCTCGCCCGCGAAGAGATCTTCGGGCCCGTGCTTGCGGTCATGCGCGCACGCGACTTCGACCATGCGCTCGAACTGGCCAATCAGGGCGAATACAAGCTCACCGGCGGCGTGTACAGCCGCAAGCCCGCCAATCTGGTGCGCGCGCGACGCGAGTTCCGTGTGGGCAACCTCTACCTGAACCGCGGGATCACCGGCGCGCTGGTGGGCCGCCAGCCCTTCGGCGGGTTCGGCATGAGCGGTCTGGGCAGCAAGGCCGGCGGCCGCGAGTACCTGCTGCACTTCGTGGAACCGCGTTGCGTGTGCGAGAACACGATGCGCCGCGGCTTCGCACCCGGACTCGAGTGAGAGCGCGCGAGAACGCGATGCGCTGGGGCTTCGCGCCCGGACTCGAGTGAGAGCGCGACCTGAGCCGCTACCCCGACCCGGCGTAGTCGACCAGCGCACCGCTGCTGCGATCCAACTGCCGGTACTGCACGGCCTCGAGCACATGCTCGGGCTCGACACGGTCGCTCTGCTCGAGGTCGGCGATGGTGCGCGCCACGCGCCGGACCTTGTCATACGCGCGGGCCGAGAGCCCGAGCCCGGTCATCGACTCGGAGAGCACGGCAGCGGCTGGGGCGGTGATCCCACCGCATCGATCGAGCGTCGACGAGGCGAGCGATGCATTCAGCACGCTCCCCTGCCGAGCGGCTTGGCGTGAACGGGCGCGGTCGACCAAGGCGCGCAGGCTCGCTGAATCGGCGCCCGAACGACGCGTGGCGAAGAGTGAGACATCGACCGGGCGCACCTGCACATGCATGTCGATGCGATCAAGCAGTGGGCCGCTGACGCGAGAGAGATACGCATCAGCATCGGCGACGCCACCACCACGGCCGGCACCACGATTGCCGCGCGCCGTTGGATTCATGGCTGCCACGAGCATGCACCGCGCCGGGAAGCGGACCGTGCCCGCACTGCGCGCGATGGTGACATGACCATCCTCGAGCGGCTCGCGCAGCGCCTCGAGTGCGGGCCGCATGAACTCGGGAAGCTCATCCAGAAACAGGATGCCGTGGTGCGCCAGCGTGACCTCACCTGGACGCGGGCCGCGTCCACCGCCGACGATCGCAGCGCAACTGGCCGTGTGGTGCGGGGATCGCACCGGCCGTTCGATGGCCAACGACACGCCGCCGGGCAAGAGACCGGCGGCACTCTGGATGCGGGTGACCTCGAGGGCCTGATCGTGATCGAGTGGCGGCAGGATGCCCGGCAGTGCGCGGGCCATCATGGTCTTTCCGCACCCAGCAGGCCCGATGAGCAGCACATTGTGCCCGCCCGCTGCGGCGATGGCCATGGCTCGCTTGGCCAGCTCCTGCCCGAGGATGGCCCCGAAGTCCGGCGCGGTGGACGACGCCGGCACACTCATCACGCCCGGCTCAAAGGGCTCGAGCGCCTGGCCCGTGCGTGCATGCTCGATGACCTGCTTGAGATGCGTGGCGCCCAGCACCGTGATGCCACGCACGACCGCGGCCTGCGCTGCATTCTCGGCAGGCACGATCACGCCTCGAAGGCCCATGGACCGCGCTGCCATGGCCATGCTCACGGCACCGCTGATCGAGCGCAGCCGGCCATCGAGCGCAAGTTCACCCGCCACCATCCATTCATGGAGCGCCGGCGCTGACGGCACCGCCTTGGCGAATGCACCATCCGCGGCAAGCAGTCCCAGCGCCATGGGCAGGTCGAAGACGGGGCCCTCCTTGCGAAGATGTGCCGGCGCCAGATTGATCGTGAGCGGGCTGCGCGGCATGTCGCGACCGATCGCGGCCAGCGCGCTGCGCACACGCTGGATGCTCTCGCGCACGGCAGCATCGGGCAGGCCCACGATCGTGGTGTGCGGCAGACCACGCGAGGCCACCGTGACCTCGACCTCGACGGCGAGGGCATCAAGGCCGCGCAGGACGAACGAGAGGCACCCGGAGGGCATGGCGCCATCATGACGCCGTCGTGGACTGCTCCCCGGAAAGCCGCCGCAAGTTCGGTGGAGATTCCAGCGCCACGCTGCCCATCCTGACGAGCATCGTTGACCAACCGGTGCTGGTGGCCAAGATCGCGCTCATTGGGCTTGCTGGCGGACTGGGAGGCGGCCTCTTCGGCATCGGCGGTGGCCTGGTGATCATCCCCGGACTGACCGTGGTCTCGGGGGACTCCATCAAGACGTTCCAGGTCGCAGCGCTCCCAGTTGGCGTGTGCGTGGCCAGCAGCAGCGCAGCGAAGAACCTTCGAACCAAGACCATCCAGTGGCGCTGGGTCACCTGGGCACTCCCCGCGACCATCGTGGGCTCGTGGCTTGGATCGATGCTCGCCGGACTGCTCGACGCGCGGGTGCTCGAAGTCCTCCTTGGCTGCTTCCTCACGACCACCGCACTGCGCGAATCATGGGCGCTCTGGCGGGGCAAGGAACAGGATGGGCCCGCAGCCCCGCTTCGAGCCGCCCCGGTGCCGGTCCTCGCAGTCATGCTGGGCACGCTCATGGGCGTGCTCTCGGCGCTCTTGGGGATCGGCGGTGGCATCCTCGCCGTGCCGTGGCTGCGCATGCTCGGCGGGCTGCCGATGCGAGCGACCATCACCACCAGTTCTCTTCTGGTGCTCATCACCAGCAGCTTCGCCATGCTCGCACGGATCACCCCGATCGTCCAAGGCGAGGGGTTCGCCGGGCTGCATGACGAAGCCCGGCTCATGATCTGCCTCCTCCCTGGGGGAGTCATCGGGCTGCATGATGAAGCCCGGCTCATGATCTGCCTCCTCCCTGGGGGAGTCATCGGCGGCTATCTCGGTGCGTCGCTCATGCATCGCCTGCCGGTTCGCAAGCTTGCGGCAGGCTTCGTGATCCTGCTGATCCTGCTTGCGGCACGATTGTTCTTGGGCCGATGAACCTCTCACTGCCATGACCGACCCCACGATCACGCCCGATCCATCGAAGGAGCCATCGGCATCCGCGCCGCATCGCACGGCAGCGCTGGCTCCAATGCCAACCGAGTCCACCACGCGCCGCAACGCTGCCTTCGCGCTCGCGATCGTCTGGGTCACGGTGCCGCCGCTCATCGGCTTCAAGCTGCTGGCCAACATCGGCGCCGTCGGCGAGTGGCTCAAGGAGGATCCATCGCGCGGGATCCCCGCGTACATCCTGATCTTCGCCATCTCGAGCGGGCTCGGCATCCTGCCGACCTACGCGCAGGCGATCCTCGGGGGCTGGGTGTTCGGGCTCACGCTCGGAGCACCTGCTGCGATCGCAGGCTGCGTGGGCGGAGCGCTGCTCGGCTGGAGCTTTTCCAGGCTCGTGAGCGGTCGCGGCATCGAAGCCTGGCTTGATGCAAAGCCCAAGGCCCGCGCAATCCGCAGCGCACTCGTGGGCGCGCACCAGATCCGCCTGATGTGGCTCGTGGCGCTGCTCCGGCTGCCGCCGAACTCGCCGTTCGCCATCGCCAACCTCGCGATGGCGAGCACCGGCGTGAGGTTGCTGCCGTTCATGGCGGGAACGGCGATCGGCATGACGCCACGCACCATCGCCGCGGCGGGCATCGCAGCGGCGGGCGCGGCCACCGGTGCAGGCGACATCCAGGCGCTGATCCGCGATCAGGGCTGGCTGTGGTTCGGGATCGGGATCGTGGCACTCGTGGCTGCCTTCAGCGTGATCAGCCATGTGGCCAAGCGCGCACTCAGGCAGGCAGGTCTCGAGACAGGGCTTTAGCTCGCTCTACCGAGTGGCTGACCATCGCCGCACCGCCCTGCGCATGCCCGCAGGATCGCAGCCACGAGGCTCACGGCGACTGCAGCGAACCGCCCGGTGCCACCTGTCCCGCGCGATCGGGTCGTGTCTTGGGCGCCACGCCCGGCCGCTGCACAGGATCGTTCAGGCGCGCATCGATCGCATCGAGCATCGCATCGGCGAAGATCCAGAACTGCGCCGGTGGCCGACTGCTCCGCGATTCGATGCGCACCTCCGGATCGCGACGCACTTCGCCCGTCTCAGGATCGCCGTCGGGAGCGGCCGCCAGCACGCGAAGCGTCATCGACCAGGTCTGGCGCTGGTACTCGGGCTTTGCGCCCTCCTGTTCCAGCACGCGCTCGATGACGCGCATGAGCTCCACGCGACGATCGCCGCGGCTGACCCACGCATTGTTCTCGACGGTGTGCCACTGCTCGACGGCAGGATCCTCGGCGACCGCCACGGTGCACTGCCACAACCGCTCCACATCGCCGCCCGGGTACGGGCGGGATGCCGTGCCCAGTGCGCAGCCGGTGGAGGGAAGGACCAGCGCGACCACCGCCACGACCCGCGCCATCAGGCGCATCACATCACTCGGGGAACTCAGCATTGGTGAAGACCTTCTGCACGTCGTCGTGCTCCTCAAGGGCATCGATCAGCTTCTGTACGGCAGCACCCGATGCGGGATCGACCTGCACCATCATGCCGGGGATCCACGCGATCTCGGCTGATTCGAGCACGATCGAGGCGGCCTCAAGCGCTTCCTTGACCTTGGAGAGGTCGGCGGGCGCCGTGAGCACCTGCCATGCACCGCCAAGGTCGCGGATGTCCTGCGCACCGGCCTCGAGCGCGACCTCCATGAGGCGCTCCTCGCCGGTCTTTTCGCCATCGACGAGGATCGAACCCTGCTGCGCGAACGAGTAGCTCACGCTGCCGGGCACGCCAAAGCTGCCGCCGTTCTTGTCGAAGATCGTGCGGATCTCAGGCGCGGTGCGGTTCACGTTGCACACGAGGCACTCGGCGATCACAGCCACACCGCCGGTCGCATAGCCCTCGTAGCGGACGGCCTCGTAGGACTCGCTGTCGAGCTCGCCGGTCCCCTTCTTCACGGCCTTTTCGATCGTGTCGCGGGGCATGTTCACGGCCTTGGCCTCGTCGATGGCCAGGCGAAGGCCGGCGTTGAAGCGCGGATCGCCGCCGCCTGACTTGGCGGCCATGATGATGGCGCGGCTGGCCTTGGACCAAAGCTTTCCGCGCTTGGCATCAACGGCGGCCTTGCGGTGCTTGATGTTCTTCCAGGCGCTGTGACCGGCCATGGCGCTCGTCCTCTGTACGGTGGATCCTTCGGGATCCGGCGTGCGTTCACCTGCCCAGCCGGAGTGCGGAGCAGGAAGGAATCATCGACCCTTGTTGCGTGCGGCGACCTTGGTTCGGGTCGCGCCCGACGCGGGCTTGGAAGCCTTGGCCGACGCCTTGGTCGGCTTCGCGGCCTTCTCCGGCTTGGCGGCCTTCGGCGCGGCCCTGGACCCCGCAGCGTGACGCTTGTCGGCCGCGGCCTGCAGCGCGAAGTACGACCCGAGACCGTGGCCGGCGCGGATGTTTCGCTCGAGCACGCCGGCGGCGTCCGAGAGCGATACGGTTGCGCTGAGCGCGCCCTCCTCGATCAGCAGCTCATGCGTCGTCTGGTCGACAGGGATCGCGTGCACGCTGTAGCGCAGGAGGCACACCCGGTTCGAGACATACGCGATCATGCCGTCGAGGTTGTCGAGGTATGCACGGATGTGCTGCTTGGGATGCCCCTCGAGGTGCGACAGGCTCACCTTGTGGTGGTGGCGGAAGATGTCGTAGAGCACGCGACGCATCGCCTTGCAGCGCTCCTCGGCACGGGGGTAGCGCACGCCGATGATCTGCACCATCTCCTCGACGAGGCTCACGCGAAACTCGTTGAAGTCGACGGTCGCCGAGCGGATCTTCTGCATGGCGGCCTCGGCCATGTGGCT
>VGXJ01000085.1 GCA_016873375.1 Phycisphaerae bacterium | reverse complement strand
GTGCTCGGCACGCTGCTGCGGGATGTGGCTGTGGCGCGCTTCACGCGCACGCTTGGCACGCTGGTCAGCGCAGGCATTCCCATCCTCACCGCGCTGCGCACGGTGCGTGACACCTTGGGCAACTACGCCATGATGGCTGCCATCGATGACGTCAGCGATCGCGTGTCGACAGGAGCGTCCCTGGCTGACCCGATGGAGCGCAGCGGGTACTTCCCGCCGCTTCTGATCCAGATCGTCAACATCGGCGAAAAGTCCGGCAAGCTCGAGCCCATGCTCATGCACGCAGCGGGCGCGTTCGACCGGCAGGTCAACAACTCGCTGAAGCTCTTCACCAAGATCCTGCCCATCGCACTGCTTCTGGTCATGTCCGTCGTGGCCGGTTTCGTGCTCGTGGGCATGCTGCTGCCGCTCCTGAACATGCAGACCGCCTTGGGTGCGTAACCCTGCGCCGACCGAACCCTGACGAAAGGAATCATGATCATGCACACATCCCGCTCCCCTCGCCGTCCTTCCCGCCGTGCGTTCAGCCTCATCGAGATCCTGATCGCGGTCACGATCCTCGGCATCATGGCAGCCGTGTTCGTGCCGCGGCTGGGCTTCCTCATCGGCAGTTCCAAGCAGAAGCGCGCCTTCAGCGAGATGGCCACGCTGAGCAACCAGATCACGATCTACATGACCCAGAACGGCATGAGCTCGCTCGGCGATGACTTCGAACTGGCCGAGCTGATCGAGGGCGACCCTCCGTTCATGCCGGCCAGCGCACTGAAGGATCCGTGGAAGAACGAGTACGTCCTCGAGGTCGATGACGTGCCTGCCGGGCTGGAGTTCGACATCATCTGCTACGGCGCCGACGGCCAGCCCGGCGGCGAGGGCGAGGACAGCGACATCCGCCTGAGCGAACCGCCGGGCAAGTGACCCGCCGATGCATCGCCGCGCGTTCACGCTCATCGAGATCCTCATCGCCAGCATCATCCTCGTGGTGCTGGCGGCGGCGGTCGTCCCACGCGTGGCGGGCCTGGGCTGGTTCAGCCACGACTCGGCGATGACGCAGATGGAGCAGGTCCTGGCGATGTTCGCCTACCGCGAATCGTCGGGAACGCAGCAGGTGGCGCTCATGCGCGACGCCGAGACCGGCGACATCGCCCTGGTCGTGATGAAGCGGCCGCCCGGGCTGGAGGCCGAAGCGCAGTGGGAGTACGACACGATGGTCAAGCCCTTCCGCGTGCCGAGCGAAGTCGAACTGGTCGCGATCTCCGCCGATGGCCAGGAACTCGACCCACGCACGTGGATGATCGCGAGCATCCCTTCTGGCGGCCGCCCCGAAATCGTGATGACCTGGGTCGGCCCCTCTGGCGAGACCGAACTCCGTCTGCCCGCGACACAGCTCATCCCGCGCCGTGCAGACAATGGCGTCTCGCTGGTCGCTGAGCGCGAGGGCGTCGACCTCGACTCGAGCGGCCTCACGCAGGAGGACTGGTGATGCGCCGCGGCTTCGCCTTGATCGAGGTGGTGATCGCCGGCGTGATCCTGGCGGTCGGTCTTGCCGGCATCATCAACGTGTCGATGCGTGCCATGGACATGCAGCGTCGGGGCGAGTCAGAGGTGATCGCCTCGTCGCTCCTGGACGGGCTGCTCTCGCAGGTGCTCGTGGACGGCGTGATCGAGTTTCCGAAGCTCAACGCCACCTCCGGTCGCTTCGATGCGCCGTTCGAGGACTGGGAGTTCGAGGTCCTGATCGATCCTGAGGGACTGGGCGATCCGTACACGGTGACGGCCATGGTGCGCGATGCACGCGGCCAGGCGTACACCGTCGAGACCCGCATCGCACCGCGGCTGGGCGAAGACCCCAACCCCGATCGTCGGCCGCCTGAGCCCTTCGATCGCCAGGGTGCCTTCAGCAAGGACGAGGAGGCCGCCGTTGCGCCGTGATCCCCGCGCCTTCACGCTGGCCGAGCTCTTGATCGCCGGCACCATCGCGGTGCTGATCGCCGCGGTCATCACCTCGAGCCTTTCGCAGTTCGGGCGCGCGCGCGAGGTCTGCAAGCTCCGCATGGATGCTCACGTTCGGGCGCTCGGCGCGCTGGAGACCGTGCGCAAGGAGCTCCAGTCAACGCTCCGCAGCGATGACCTCTTCCACTGCCGGGTGCTGATCGTGGACGATCACACCGCAACCGTGGCAGATGCACCGGGGCTCGAGGTCGATCGCGATGAACTGCTGGTCTACAACACGCGCTTGCGTACCGTGCGTGAGACGGAATACAACGGCGACGGCCAGGAATTCGAGACGCACTTGCGCATCGAGGACGACGATCTGGGCTCGGCGCTCTGGATGCGGGCCGACAGCCAGCCCGATCAGTACGAACGCGGCGGAGGTGCCGCCGTGCCGCTGATGGATGGCGTGGTGAGCCTGCGCTTCGAGGCCTATGACGGCAGCACCTGGCGCGATGCCTGGGACAGCGATCTCGATGGGCTTCCTTGGGCGCTGCGCGTGACCGTGCGGGCCCTGGGCAACGAGCCCGGTGCGCAGATCGACCCGCTCGTTCGCGACCTCGTCACGCTGCAGACCGTGGTGCCCATTGACCGCGCCACGCCCCCGCTGGTGCAGATCGCCCAGTACGAGCAGCAGTTGGCCGCTGAGGCCGCAGCCGCAGAAGCAGCGGCGAGTGACGCCGCCGCCGCCGCCGCAGGCGGCGCTGGCGCCGCAGACGGTCTTGGCGTGGACGGTGTGGGCGGCATGGGCGCACAGATTCCCGACGGCGTGTCGATCCCCGGCGATGGGCGCGGAGGCCGCGGCATGGGCGGCGGTCGCGGCGGGTTCGGCCAGAACGGTGGCCAAGGCGGCGGACGAGGCCAGGGTGGGCGCGGTCAAGGCGGTGGCCGCGGCGGCCAAGGCGGTGGAGGTCGCGGCATGGGTGGCGGCGGTCCTGCCGCGGCCGGAGGCGGACGATGAACCGCTCCCGCGCGATGGTGCTGCCGATCGTGATCTGGTGCGTGGCCGTGGCAGCGCTGATCACCTCAGCGACACAGCTTGGCTGCTACCGACAGGCCGTGATGGGCCGCGAGGCCGTGTCGAAGGTGCAGGCCAGATGGGCCGCGCGAGCGGGCGTCGAGACCATGATCGCCATCATGGAGTACTACGGCGAGAACCCCGATCCCGACAGTGCCTTCGCCATGGTGAATGACCTTGAGGACAACGCCGTCGAGGAACTCGCCACCGGCTCCTTCGAGATCTACCACGAGATCGACGGCGCGATCTATCCGGGTCCATTCGACGAGCACTCGCGGATGAACATCAACGTCGTGAGCCGGGCGCAGCTGTACAACATGGACGACGTTGGCCTCCTGGCCGATGCGATCGTCGACTGGCGCGACACCAACGACGATGAGGAACTGTCTGGCGCGGAATCGCGCTCCTACCTCGGCCGCTCGAACATCAACTACGAGCCGCGCAACGCCAACTTCCGCTCGGTGCCTGAGCTCGAGATGGTCCTTGGCGTCTGGCCAAAGGAAGTGCGGGGCGAGGACTGGAACCTCAACAACCGCCTCGATCCCAATGAGAACGACGGAGAGACGAGCTTCCCTGATGACAACTCCGATGGCGTGCTTGACTACGGGATCGCCGGCATGTTCACCGCGCGGACGCGCCCGTTCCCGCGCACGCTCGGTGGCGAGGATCGACTCGACCTGAAGACCGCCACGGCCGAGGAGATCGTGGAACGCACCGGGCTGTCGCAGCAGCAAGCCACGCAGCTGGTCGACTCGGCGAAGCAGGCGAACTTCTACGTCGAGCAATTGATCAGCACGCCGCTGGGTCAGCAGGCCCAGCAGGCCCCGACCACCAACAGCCGCGGACGCAGCGGCCGCTCCAGCGCGGGGCGCAACCAAGCGCAGACAGCACAGCAGTCGGCCACGCTCAAGCCCGAACAGCTCGATACGGTGCTTCGGGAGTGCGTCACCCAGGCGCCGAAGGCTGGCGATGCGGGCCGCGTGAACATCAACACCGTCTCCAAGCGCGTGCTCGAGCAGGTCTATGGGCTCGAGCCGAAGGTGGCCCAGCGCATCATCGACCGCCGTGACACATCGACCGGCATCACGACCCTCGGCGAGCTCTCCCGGATCGACGGCCTGAACCCGCGGGACGCCGCCCAGATCGCCCGCACGATGGACACCCAGAGTTCCGTGTACACCATCACCAGCCGGGGGCGTGCCCCCGGAACTGACACGGAGGTTGAAATGATCGTCGTCGTCGATCGTTCCACCTTGCCTGTGACGATCCTGGAGTACCTCGAACCGTGAAGAAGAGCGCCACCAAGCCCACCCTCGCCACCGACCTTGCCGCGGTGCTTCGTCTGGACGGCGAACGCTGGAAGGCATTGCTGGTGCGATTCGGCGCCCTGGGCGTGCAGTTCGAGCAGGCCGGCGAGTTCGGTCCGGATTGCGGCGAGGGCAGCGGCGTCGAGGACCTGGCGCCATGGCTCCTTGAGCTCATGCCTGAGCGCGTCGTGGTGATCGTGCCGGGCAGCGATGTCATCCTGCGATCGATCCCTCTACCGCGCGCCACGCCAGCCCAGCAGCAGCAAGCGCTGGCGCTGCAAGCGGAGGGCGCCTTGGCACCCGATGCGCCACGCTGCCGATCGGCCTGCGCTGTCGTGCCCGATGGAACAACGGGCATTGAAGAACGCCTGGGCATCGTGCTGGAGTGGAAGCCCGGTGGTGCAGTGCAGTTGCCGCCTGGCCTGAAGGCCGACGATGGGCGACGGGCTGCTCAGGGCCCTGTTGCGCCGCGGGTGACCTTCACCGCGCCCGTTGCGGGCCTGCTTGGCCTGACATCGGCCGATGGCTTGGGACGCGCGGCCCGCATGTGCATCGATGTGCAGCCATCGACGGGATCCGTGGCGGTCGTGGCCTCGCGTGAGGGGCATCTTCTGGCCCGCACGCTCATCGAGCGCAGCGACGACGCCACCGAATTCGCGGGCGCCATCAGCGAAGCGGTCAACGACACGGCGATGCTCGGTCACTGGTCCGAAGAGGATCTCATTGCGACTCGGCGCGCGATGACATCCGCCTTCGCCCAAGGGTTCGCCGGACTCGCCGGTGCCGATGGGCTTGGCTCCGCACTCGCCAATGCGCCCGATGATGCCGCTTGGCGCGCGCGGTTCGGCGATCTGGCCGGCGTGGCGCTCGCCCTGCGCAGTCCTCTGGCGCCGCTCTTGGGCCTGATGCCGATCGAGCCTCGTCGGTCGCAGGGACTGATCATCGATGCCCTGACGCGCATGGACAGCCCGACCTTCACGAAGCGGGCGCTGATCGCCGCGGGCGTGGCCGTGGTCTTCGGTCCCATGGCGGTGGCTGGCCTGCGGCTCGCATGGCTGCACTTCAGGCTCTCGGATGCGGTGGCGTTCGAGGCGGCGATGGTGTCGAGTGAGCGGCGCATTGCCCTCTACGGGCAGGTCGACAAGCTCGGCTGGCCGATGAGCAAGCTGCTGAGCGATGTTGCCTGCACCACGCCTGACGGCATCGAACTCGAATCGATCAACATCGACCACGGATCGAACGTTCAGGTGCGGGGGCTGGCGCGCGGCGTGGGCGACCTGTCGAGCGTCGATGCGATCGTGATGATGGAAGAGCGCATGCGTGCTTCGAAGGTCTTCTCGCGGATCGTGAAGAGCTGGGAAGAACCCAAGGGTGGCAGCACGGAGTTCTCGATCACCGCGCAAGTCGCCGATCCGATGCTCATCGTGCGCTACTCGGAGTCGCAGGACTTCGGCAAGAAATCCCTTGCCGAGCAACGCTGGGGCCCCATCGACAGCGACGGCTTCCTGATCGAGGCGGGCAGCGCCCCGGCTGCACCCGCAGCCCCCACCACGCCCGTGGCGATCGGTGACCCGCAACCAGTGCCAGTCGTGCCAGGCACGGTCGCCGATGGCGCACCGGGTTCGGGCGGTGCTACGGGGGCGCCGAATGGCGCCCTGGCCATCGCAGAGGCTGGCAGCCGCACCGCGCCCGCAGGGGCCGCAGCCACGGCTGCCAGCGAGGCAGCGCGCGCACCCGCAGCTTCAGCAGGCGAGGCGAGTGGTGCAGCGGCCGGTGATGACGCCGCCGTCGAGGCCAACGGCGAGGGCGCAACCGACACCGACGGCAAGGACCGCGAGGGCCGTGGTGGCCGTCGCGGAGGCTTGCCGGGCGCCAGCGGTCCCACCGAAGCCTCCCGACGAGGTCGACCGGCTGTCGGCGCGGCACAGCCCGCGGAGCAACCGATCCCGCCGGCGCTCACACAGGATCAGGTCGATGCGATGAGCCGTGATGAGGCGCGCGACATGCTGATCAAGATCGCGAACATCCGCCAGCGCGACGGCCTCGACGAAGCGACGACGACGCGACTGAAGAAGGATTTTGACATGCTCAAGGCAAGGACGAGGAATCCATGAGCGTGGGTCAGGATGCCATCGCGCGCTTCCATGCGCAGCGGCCGATCGTTCGTGCCGGCATCGCGGTCGTCGCGGCGCTGGTGGCATTCACGTTCCTCGATGACTACCCGTGGGCGCTCGCGCGCTCGTGGTCTGCCGAGGCCGATCACGTGCAGAAGGTGCTGCATGAGGGTGCGCGCAACGAGGAGGACCTGCCCGGCAAGGTGCGCGATGCGATCGCGGTCTTCGGGCGGCTCGACCTCCCCGGCTCGGAGGCCGAGGGTGCGAACGCCCTGTCGATTGCGGTCAAGGACGCGGCGAAGAAGAACAAGGTCTCGAGTTACACCTTCCAGACCCGCACCGGCGGCAAGCTGCCGAAGGCAGCCTCCGATGCGGCAGGCATCACCTCGCGCGTCGAGCGCTTGGTCGGCGAAGTGAACTTCGTCGCGAGTCCGCAGGACACCTTCGGGTTCATCCAGTCGCTTGAGTCGTCGCCCGCGGTCGATGCGCTTGGCAGCGTGCGCATGGACTGGGACGACAAGGCGAAGAAGCTGAGCGTGCGGCTGATGGCCGAGGCGTGGGTGACCGCCGGAAAGGCGAAGCCATGATCGACCTTCGCCACGCCATCCCGACCGACCTGCTGCGCTCGCCGCGGGTGATCGCCAGCGCAGTCGCCGTCACAGTGCTCGCCATCGTCGGCGTGACGGCCTTGAGCGACCTCAGTGGTTCCTTGCTCGTGCCAAGCGTCGATCCCAAGCGCGCTGATCGCGTCAGCCCGGAGTTCACGCGACATGAGCAGATGGCGCTGATCCATCGAAAGCGCTTCGAAGGCCGCAGCCTGTTCGCCACGCCGCTCAAGCCACCGAGCCGTCCCAAGCCGGCACCGGTCGTACGGACCGAACCGCCCAAGGCCGTGGCGCCGCCGA
>VGXJ01000084.1 GCA_016873375.1 Phycisphaerae bacterium | reverse complement strand
GTCAGTTCGCTGATTAGGTTGAACGCCTGGAAGACGAATCCAATGCGGCGACCGCGCACCGCGCTGAGCTCGTCATCGGGCAGCGTGGCCACATCGATCCCATCAAGGTAGTACGCGCCGGAGGTGGGTCGATCGAGACACCCAAGCAAGTTCATGAGGGTGCTCTTGCCCGAGCCGCTGAAGCCCATGATCGCCATGTACTGGCCGTAGGGAATGTCAAGATCGACGCCCTTGAGCGCTTCGACCAGCACCGAACCATCGGGCCGGAAGTAGGTCTTGGTCAGGCCGCGAAGTGAGGCGGCGTGCTGGGGCGCGTGATCCATGTGGCGATCGTACGCAAGCGCTTCATGGTGCGGGCGGGGCCGCACGGCGAATCACCACGGTCACGGCCGTTCCCTCGGGCGGGATACGTTCCGACCACGCCTGCAATGATGGCTCGGCGACATCGACGCGATCTGGAACCACCGCCACGCTCGCGATCGGTTCATCGCCAAAGGTGACCAGACCCACCACGCTGCCAGACTGATCGGCGACATACGGCGCCGCGGCGCGATCACGCATGACACCGCCCGCAAAGACGAAGGCAACCGGCTCATCGGCGCCGCTGGTCTTGATCCACGCACCGATGGGACCGTACTGCACACCGCCGGCAGCATCGATCCACTCGACGTCGACGAGCACGGCGTCGCCTGTCGGGGGCAGAAGCTCAAGCGAACCATCTTCACGCACGCGCCAGTGACCGGGCCGGCCGGGCGTGAGTCCCGCGAGCAAGAGTGCCGCATGGATCGAACTCGGCGGCATCGAAACCGTGATGAGCGATTCGTGATCGCGCGTGCCCTGCTGGCAGACGGCCTGCTCAAGCCAACCCTCGCGCAGCACGACGACGCCTGGCACGCGCACCAACCCCGCAGTGCGATCGACCGAGATGGCACCCAGTTGGACGATGGACGACGCAGGCGGAACAGGTGCGGTCGCTGGCGCAGGGGCTCGTGTAGTTGGGAGGGGAGTCGCTTGTGGAGGCGAAGTCTCTGGCGCAGTGGCTGGTGCATGGCACCCAGCGATCACCACAAGCGAAAGGATCGCACATGCCCTTGATCGCATCAGAGGTCGAGCGTTCATGTGAAGGCGATCAGTTGGAACTCCTGCACGATCACAACCCATTTCGGCACAGGAAATCGAAGTCGCCAGGTCTGGGTGCTGCATCATGGGCCTCTGCAAGGAAACGAACTGGTTCGGGGCATAACCGTGTTCTATGGATAGGAACATCGGGGCAAGAAAAAAGGCCCGGCGGAGCAGTGCTCACGCCGAGCCCTTCCGGGGGTCCGTCAGAGTGACGATAGACTTGAAAGAACAACGAGTCAACCCACCTTTGGTGTTCCCTCGACAGCTTCCATGACGAAAGCCGCCCTCCGACAGTTCACGGCAAGTCTCTCCCGTACCGTGCGCATGGCGTGGCCAAGCGACGGCTCGCACGGAAGCAACGGATACGGTTCCGTACCGCCGCTTCTTGCAGGGACCCGGTACGTCGAGTGGACCGTGCAGTGCCGCGGGCAACCCGACCACACGGGCTACCTCGTCAGCATCACGCCGATTGACGCAGCTGTCCGCTCGTGGGCCCCCACTTGGCGAGGCGCCATCGAGACTGCCGAGTGCATGCGCTCCCTTGCGGCCGCCTGTGCCAGGGCTTCGCTGCCACCGCTTTCAGCCCTTTCGCTCCGCGTGAGTCCACAACACGCCTACCACTGGAACCCCGACATGCCCGAACGTCTTCTTGTGCAAGTGTCCTTCGAGTTTTCGGCGTCCCACCGGCTGGCGTTGCCTGGCTGCAGCGACGCAGAGAACCATGCCCTCTTCGGAAAGTGCAGCAATCCCAACGGCCACGGCCACAACTACCGGCTCGATGTGACGGTCGCGACCATCCCCGCGGTTGCCAACACCGTGGCCACGCTCGAGACCGTCGTCGATCGCGAGGTCATGGCGCGGCTCGACCACAAGCACCTCAACCGGGACTGCCCGGAGTTCGCGGAGCTCAACCCAAGCGTCGAGCACATCGCGCTCGTGTGCCGCAACCTGCTGCAGGCTCCGCTGCGAGCCGTTGGGCTCGACCTCGTGTCCGTGACCGTCTGGGAGACCGCCAAGACCTGCGCAACGGTCCCGGCCGCCGAGTGAGCTTCAGCCCAGGTCTTCCTCGCCCAGCAGCGTGAAACGCTTGCGCAGCAAGATCTGCCCCGCCAGCGTGTTGTCATCGACGGCCAGGGCGACCGCCGGTGCGCCATCGCGCTGCGTGAGCAACGGATACGAGAACCGGATGTTGAGTTCGGCCGCCAACAAGTGAAGGCAGACGGTGGCCACGGTCTGGCCACGAATCATCTCGACCACGAGCAGGTCGCTCTCGCTGAAGGTGTTCTGGTTCTTGCGCAGCGTGTGACGCGCCGCATCGGCGTTGGTGAAGATCATGCGCACCACGGCGTGATCGCTCGAATCGAGCACGCTGAAGGCCGCGATCTGCAGCCCATTCTGCTCGCACATTTGCAGCAGCTCGAGCAACTTGCCCACCTTGTTGTCCAGGAACACGCTGAACTGGCGCACGGTTGGGGGCGAATACCCCTGCTCGGTCTCTGGACTCAGCTGGGCCATCGCGCAGAAAGTGTAGCGAAACGACACAGGGCGCCCGTCGAGGCGCCCCGTGCGTGGTCGGTCGTCAACCTGCCCGTGGGCAGGGCTCGGCCGAGCGATTCGTGCGAGGGCTCAGCCGGTCCAGGCGCCCAGCACCAAGCCAAGATCGGCGCCATCGGTCAAGCCATCGCCGTTGATGTCGCCCTGCTCCGAGCCCCAAGCCGAGAGCAGGATCCCCAGGTCGAGACCGTTCACCAAGCCGTCGCCATTGAAGTCCGGGCTGGGAATCACAGACCAGGGTCCAGTGAGGGCCACCTGCGAGAGATTCGGGGTGATCGTCAGGCGAATCGAAGCCACGTTGGCGGGCAGGCTCGCCGCTGGCACATCGAAGATCAGCGAGCCGAGGCTGAACTGATCGATCTTGGCGACTCCAGCGGTCTGCGTCAGGCGCCCGCTGATGGTCACATTTGCAGCCTGGTCGATCTGATAGCTCCCGGTATCGATGCCGGTGGTCGAGTACACCGCGTTCAGATTCACCGGGACATTGGACATGGCGTAGTTGCCGGTGCCGCTCAGTGGGGCTGTTGCCGGGGCCGTCATGGTGATGACGACCGAGCTCAGGTTGACATTCAAGTTCTGGCAACCGATGAACGGGAAGCAGAAAAACTGGAAGTTGTAGAGAGCAGGACCGAGAGTCAGATTCATCGAGTCCTGGCCGATGTTTGCCCAGGGTGGGCTGTTCGGGTTCATCGTGATGTGCATGGGCCCCGACAGCGAGTGGTTGCGCGCTTCGGTGTCATTGCTTGAGCCGAAGGTGTTGTGGGTGATGTCGATCCGGACCGTTGCAGGGATCGTGGTGTTCGCCGGGATTTGGACAGTCGCTTGGCTGGTCGCGTGGGCCGACGCTGTCAGGGCGAGGGCCACGAAGGGCATGAGGGTCGTCATGTTGGTCTGCATCCTGAGTCTCCTTGGGTTATCAGAGTATTACCAATCCAGTACAAGTCAAAGCGACCTGGTGGGATTCGGGGCGTATCGTGGCCGCATGCCCTGTGTCCACGCTTTCCTTCTCGCGGCTGCCCTTTTGATATCCGGCCCAATCCGACCGCAAACAGGCACAACAGGCACATCAGGCGGAGCCCCTGCGGCCCCGAGAGAGGCTCAAGCGCCGGCGGCCTCCGGGGCCCCTGAGCCCTCCGGCGAAGGCTCCGGGACCGCGGTGATGGCCCCCCGTGATGCCGCCGGGGCAGCTCTCGAGGCCATCGTGACCGAGTACGAGCGGTGGGTCGATCACCAGTATCCCGAGCAGGCGATCACCCGTCGTCGCCCGACCGCGGCCGATCGCATCACCGACGCGAGCATCCGCGGTTACGGCATGCGTGCCGAGCACCTCAAACTGGTGCGCAAGGATCTGCTGGCGATCGATGCCGCGAAGCTTGAGACGGGCGATCGACTGGATCGCGACTTGCTTCTGCGCGAACTTGAGCTCGGCATCAGGTCCTACGACTTCGCCCGATGGCTTGCACCAGTCGATGCGCGCAACGGTCCTCAGGTCGAGGTACCCCAGTTCGCCGATCACGTGGCGTTCGAGCGTCCCGAGGACTACGCGAACTACGCCAAGCGCTTCAGCGCCGTGCCCCAGTCGATCAGCGATGTCGAGGCTCGGCTGCGCGAAGGCCGTGCTCGCGGCATCCTGCCACCGATGGCCTGCATGGAGGGCGTGCTGCAGCAGTTCGATGCGGTGCTGGCGACGAAACTCCAGTCCACCGGTGCGCCGCTGCGGGAAGCCGCGGTGCGCTACGGCGATCTCTTCGCTGCCCCGCTCCTGGCTGACTGGGATCGCGACCGCGGGCGTGCGCTCGATGCCATGGCCACGCTTCGCACCTACCTCGAGCAGGAGTACCTGCCGTCCTGCCGTGCCACCGTCGGCTGCTGGGATGCACCCGACGGTGTGGCGTACTACGCGTTTGAACTCTCACGCTTCACGACGACCGACCTCACGCCCGCCCAGGTGCATGCGTTGGGACTGTCTGAAGTTGCGCGAATCCGGGCCGAAATGCTCGAAGTCATCGCACGCACGGACTGGACGGCGGTCGATCCCGCTCGCGGCGCACTCGAGCCCGAGGCTCGCTTCGCGACCTTCATCGCCTTCCTGCGCAGCGATCCGCGCTTCTACCACACCAGCGCCGACGCGCTGCTCTCCGGGTACCGCGACATCTGCAAACGCGTGGATGCGGAGCTGCCGCGGTACTTCAAGGTCCTGCCGCGCTGCCCGTACGGCGTGCGCGAGATCCCGCGCTTCATGGCGCCGCAACAGACCACCGCGT
Source organism: Phycisphaerae bacterium (assembly GCA_016873375.1). GTDB lineage: Bacteria > Planctomycetota > Phycisphaerae > Phycisphaerales > SM1A02 > SYIB01. The sequence continues at coordinate 2,432 of VGXJ01000084.1, read as the reverse complement.
ACTACATGCCCGGCTCGATCGCCGGCGGACTGCCGGGCTGGTTCTACGCCAACACCTTCGCGCTCGACCAGCGGCCGACCTACGAGATGATCCCGCTCGCCTTGCACGAGGCGGTGCCGGGCCACCATCTGCAGATCATGCTGGCCGAGGAAATGACCGGCACGCGGCACTTCCGCAAGGGCATCGACTCCACCGCCTTCGTCGAAGGCTGGGCGCTCTACAGCGAGCGCATCGGGATCGACATGGGCTTCTTCCGCGAGGATCCCTACGCCGACTTCGGCCGGCTGCTCTATGAGATGTGGCGCGCCACGCGACTGGTCGTCGACACCGGCATCCATCACCTGCGCTGGGAGCGCCAGCAGGCCATCGACTTCATGAAGGCCAACACCGCGCTGAGCGAGCTCAACATCTCCCGCGAGGTGGACCGCTACATCGCCTGGCCGGGCCAGGCGTGCGCGTACAAGATCGGCGAGCTCTGCATCCGCGGGCTCAGGCAGGACGCCGAGGCGACACTGAAGGACCGCTTCGATGTGCGCGGGTTCCATGACGCCGTGCTCGGCGCCGGTCCGCTGCCGCTGCCGCTGCTCGAAGCGCGCGTACGCGCGTGGATCGCGGCGGAAGCGGCCGCAGCGCCCCCCGCGCTCAGGCCATGATGCCGGTGTGCACGTTCCCCTTCACGTCGGTAAGGCGGAAGTCGCGGCCGGCGTGGTTGTAGGTGAGCCGCTCATGGTCGAAGCCCATGAGCCAGAGGATCGTGGCGTGCCAGTCGTGGATGTCCATGGGGTTCTCAACGGCCTCGGCACCGGTGGGGTCGGTCGACCCGTACGAGAAGCCACGCTTGACGCCACCGCCGGCCATCCACATCGTGAAGCCCTTGTTGTTGTGGTCACGGCCGTCATCGCCCTGGGCGTACGGCGTACGGCCGAACTCGCCGCCCCAGATCACCAGCGTGTCCTTGAGCATGCCGCGACGCTTGAGGTCCGACAGCAGGCCCGCAATCGGGCGGTCGATCTCGCCGCACTTCTTCTCGAGGTCGGCCTTCATGTTGCGGTGGGTATCCCATCCGCCGGCGGTGACTTCGACGAAGCGCACACCGGCCTCGGAAAGACGGCGCGCCATCAGGCACTGCTTGCCGAATCCATCCGTCTGCTGCTCGCCGATGCCGTAGAGCGCCAGCGTCTTGGGATCCTCGTCGGAGACATCGAGCACATCGGGCACTTCCATCTGCATGCGGAACGCAAGCTCGTAGCTCTCGATCACGCCCTCGATCTGGTCGCTGCGCGGGTCGCGCTTGAGGCGTTCCTTGTTGAGCTTCTGCACGAGGTCGAGCTGCTCGCGCTGGGCTTCGCGCGTGAGCAGCGGATTGCTGATGTTGGGCAGCGCACCCTGCCCTGCGCCTGCACCCGACATCATGGCGCGGCCGCCGCCCTGCATGCGGATGGGCGTGCCCTGCGTGGGCGCCGGCAGGAAGCCGCAGCCGTAGGTCTGCGCGCCACCCTGCGGATTGATCGTGATGAAGCCCGGCAGGTTGTCGTTGCCGCTGCCGAGGCCGTAGAGCAGCCACGATCCCATGCTGGGGCGCACGAACTGGAACGAGCCCGTGTGCATCTTGAGCTGCGCCTGCGGGTGCGCGGGCACATCGGTCTTCATGCTGCGCAGCAGGCAGAGTTCATCGGCGTGCTGGGCGACCGCCGGAAAGAGCGACGAGATGTAGAGCCCGCTCTTGCCGTGGGCCTTGAAGTCCCAGGGGCTCTTGAGCAGCTTGGCGCCGCGACGGATCCCCTGTCCGAGGCTCGTGCCGTCGGCTGCAGAGAGTTCGGGCTTGTAGTCGAAGGTGTCGACATGGCTCGGTCCGCCAGCCATCGACAGGAAGATGACGCGCTTGGCCCGCGGCGTGTGATGCGTGCCCGAGGCAATGCGGCGAGCAGCCCCCTCGTCATCGAGCCGGAGCGCGCTTGCGCCGGCGAGTCCGGCGAACGCCATGAGCCCGAAGCCGCAGGAGAGCGTGCCGAGCATGTTGCGCCTGCTGAAGCCAAGGCTCGTGGGCGGGGTCCAGTCGCTGGGTTGGTTGCAGTCCATCGGAACTCCTTGGGTCATCGGATGCGTGTGTCGTCGTGGTCTGGTGATGCTGGATGCGGGGGGATCGAGTCGAGCACTCAAGCAGTTGGTTCGGGTGGATCAATCGAGGTAGCGGAACTCGGCAGTCTGGAAGAGCGCCTGGCAGAAGGCTGCCCATGCACGCTCCTCCGGCGAGGCATTGAGCATGTCGGGCGGCAGGCCCACACCGGTCTGCGACTGCACCCGCTGGCGGACCCGGTCACGAACGCCCGCGGCACCACCGGGAGCACCCGGATCGCCGGCATGGAAGTCGCGAAGGAAGGCGATCACGGCACGCTCCTCGGCCGCCGACGGCTCTCGGCCGAAGGCGAGCT
>VGXJ01000083.1 GCA_016873375.1 Phycisphaerae bacterium | reverse complement strand
TACCCTCGGCCTCGAGCGACAGCGGCAGGATGCCGCGGTCGCCGAGCATGCGCACCGCACTTCCTCGGTCGGACGCTGACACGGAGCCGATGCTCATCGTGCCGTCTGGTCCCATGGTCTGGTAGCGGAAGCTCGGCATGGGTCACTTCTTGATGGGTACGTCGTCGAGGTCCTGGGTCGCCCGGAGCACTTCACTCACCGTGGTGTCGCCGTCGATCGCCTTGCGCACGCCGTCCTTGCGCATGGTGATGAAGTCATCGCCAAGCAGCGTCTTGAGGACATGCACCGGCTCACCCTCGGCCACGGCCTGGCGGAGCAAAGGGTTGACCTTGATCAGCTCATAGAAGCCCAGTCGCCCACGGAATCCCGAGCCGCGGCACTCGTCGCAGCCCAGCCCGGCCCACGCGTTGGGGCCGAACTGCGTGCGTTCGTCGGGCGCAAGTCGTGCGCGCAGATCCTCGCCGAGCGGGGCCTGTACTCGGCAAGCCTTGCAGATGCGGCGCCCCAGGCGCTGCGCCAGCACGCCTTCGGTTACGCTGGCGATCAGGTACGGCTCGGCACCCATGTCTCTGAGGCGGCCGAAGCTGCTGACCGAGTCGTTGGTGTGCAGCGTGCTGAACACCAAGTGCCCGGTGAGTGCGCTGCGGATCACGATGTCCGCCGTCTCGCCATCGCGGACTTCGCCGACGAAGATCACGTCGGGGTCTTGGCGCAGGATCGCGCGGAGCCCGGTTGCAAAGGACAGGCCACGCTTGGGATTCACCGGGATCTGGTTGATGCCCGTGAGTTCGTATTCGACGGGATCCTCGATCGTGATGATCTTCTTGCGCGGGTCGTAGAGCTTGCTGAGGGCCGCGTAGAGCGTGGTCGTCTTGCCGCTGCCGGTCGGGCCCGTCACAAGCACCAGTCCGTGCGGCTTCTCGAGCAGGCGGTCCATCGTCAAGCGATGCGTCTCGGACATGCCGAGCGTCTGCAGGTCGAGCCGCAGGTTGCTCTTGTCCAGGATGCGCATGACGATGCTCTCGCCATAGATCGTGGGCACGGTCGACACGCGGATGTCGACCTTGCGGCCCTCGAACTTCAGCGCAATGTGCCCGTCCTGCGGCACATAGCGCTCGGCGATGTTCATGTGCCCCATGATCTTGATGCGGCCGGCGATGGCGGCCTGCAGGTGCTTGGGCGGTTGGGGCTGTTCCATCAGCACGCCGTCGATGCGGTACTTGACCTTCAGCTCGCTCTCGAAGGGCTCGATGTGGATGTCGCTCGTCCGGCTCTGGATGGCTTCGAGGATGAGCAGGTTCACGAGGTTCACCAGCGTCGGCGCCTCGGCCATGCGGTGCACATCGTCAGCCTCGATCGCATCGAGGTTGTGCTCGCTTTCGGTCGAGGCGTCCTCGCTCGACCCGCCGAGGCTCTCGGCCATGCGCGCGGCCGTGGTCCCGTAGCACTTGCGGATCAGCTCGGCGAACGCGGCAGCCTCGACGCCCACACGCTGCACGCGCCGCTCGACGATGGTGCTCACTTCATCGGCAGCGCCGATGTCGAAGGGATCGACCATGGCCAGCACGAGCCGCCCGCTCCGCTCGCGCAGGGGCACCACACGAAGCCGGACGGCGACATCGGGCAGCAGCAGCCCGACCACCGCGGTGTCGGCCTCGGGTGCCTTGTCATGCCATTCGATGCCGAGCGCGGCGCAGCGTTCTCGCAGCCGCTCCTGCTCGTCCTTGGCCGACGCGGGCGCCTGCAGCACGGTCTCGGCCGGGGCTTGCTCGGTTTCGGGCGTGGTGGTATCGAGGGGCTGCTGTTGCATGGGTTCCAGTCGGTCAGCGCGGAGTATCGGTGCCGTTGCCGCCACCCTTGACGCGGGGATCCGGGCTTTGCGTGCCGAGGCCATCACCATCAGCGTTGCGCAAGACTCCGTCGTCGCTGCGGAGCATCTGGCGCTTCTTCGCGTCCTCGGAGCCAGGCTTCGCGCGATCCTCTTCCTTGTTGAGGTACTTGTCGATACCGGGGATCTTGGCCTTCTGGTCCTCGTTGAGCAGCGCGATCACGCGAGTGCGCGCATCCTCGATCAGGCGATCGCGCTCGGTGATCAGGTCCCGGTATGGCTCCTGCTCGCCCTTCGAGGCCTGCACGTTGCGCGCAGCATCTGCAGCCAGCCGAGCGCGTTCGGTCTCGCGCTCGGGCTCGACCTGACGGACCTTGGCAACGAATACGCCCTGCAGCGTGTTCATCGCGTCGTTGAAGCGTGATCGGATGTCGTTGATCTGCGTGAGCTGTTCGGCCGACAGATCCTCGATGGCAAGAACGTTCTCGAAGAACGGATCAAGCGGGGGGGTGCGGCAGGCCAACGGATACGCATCTCGCATCGCGCGCTCACGGAACTTCGGTCCCCATTCGGCACCGAATGCCGTGGCGAGCGCATCGATGTGGGCGTCGGTCACGTTGCGTACGGCGATGCGGGCGGCCACGATGCGCTCAAGTTCGGCCAAGCCCGAGCCTGAATCGTTGTCGGTGATCGCCTTGCGGATGCGTGGCTGGCTCGACTCCTGCTGCTTCATGCGTTCCATGAGCGCCAGGTCGAGCGCGCTTTCGTACGCAGCGATCGCGTCCTTGGCCTCGAGACGGTTGTCCAGGGGAACGTCGATCTGGCGCATCACGATGATCAAGTCGGTCTTCTCGCCGCTCAGACGGCCCTGCGGCAACTGCTTCTCGCGGCGCAGCGCGCGCTCCAGGCGCGGCCAACGCTCGAGCTGGGCGTCGGAGAGCTGGCCCCTCACGTCGTCGAGGAAGCGCTGCTTCATCGCCTCCTTCTCGACTTTCCAATCTTCGATCGGCTTCATGAGCACGGTCAGCCCGCCGTTCTCGCCGGCACCGGCGATCTGGTCCTTCATGGCGGTGAGCTTGTCGCGCAGGCCTTGCTCGCCCGCGCGATACTCGGACTGGTAGTCGACCAGAAGGGCCTCGAGCACGGGCCTTTGCCAGTCCTCCAGCTCAAGGAAGTCGACGAAGAGCGACATGTCCCTCGGCATGAAGTCGGTGGAGAAGATCTCGCCGAAGCCGGCCTCGCGCGGCAATTGGGCATGCACGCTGGGCGTGATGGCGAGGGAGGCGGCGGCGACAGCGGCGGCGAGCAGGAAGCGCTTCATGGTGATGGTCTCCGTGTGACGTTCAGATCGGGCCGAGGTGAAACGGCGCAGGGGTCGGAATGTTGCATGCGTCGACGCAAACGGGCTTCGAATTGGCGAGGGTTGATGACTTCCAGCCGACCTTCGGGACCTTCCAGAAGGTCCGAGAATCTTATCCTGCGTGCGGCCCTCCGGCGTTCTGCTCGTGGCCACTCAACCCTTGCTCACGGTGCGCTGCTCGATGCGCTTTTCACTCGCGGTGACCACGATGCGCTGCACGAAGATGCCGGGCGTGTGGATCTGGTCGGGATCGAGCGATCCCAGGGGGACCAATTCCTCAACCTCGGCAATCGTCACGGCGCCGCAGGTCGCCGCCATCGGGTTGAAGTTGCGTGCCGTCCTGCGGAAGACGAGGTTTCCCGCCGGGTCCGCTCGCCACGCCTTGACCAGTGAAACATCCGCTTTGATGGCGCGCTCCATGACGTATGTCTCGCCGTCGAAATCCATGTGCGGCTTGCCGTCCGCCACCACCGTGCCTACGCCCGTCTTGGTGTAGAAGGCGGGGATGCCTGCTCCGCCGGCGCGCATGCGCTCGGCCAGCGTGCCCTGGGGCGTGAACTCCAGTTCGAGCTCACCGCTCATGAACTGCCGTTCGAATTCGGCGTTTTCACCGACATAACTCGAGACCATCTTGCGGATCTGCCTCGTCTGCAACAGAAGCCCCAGCCCCCAGTCATCCACGCCGGCGTTGTTGCTGACGGCGGTCAGTTCCTTGGCGCCCGAATCACGAAGGGCCAGGATGAGCTGTTCCGGGATGCCGCAGAGCCCGAAGCCTCCGACCGCCACGGTCATCCCGTCGCGAATCACGCCTTCGAGAGCAGCCATTGGGGAGGCAAAGACCTTGTCCATGGTGCGATGGTAGTGACCGTTCCTGCGCGATTGTGGCAAGTGCATGCCGATGGCCGGCCGAGCACACGCGCTCCCGGCTACCGTTCCCCGGTGCAGCGACTGGTCTGTCTGCTCATTTTCCTCTCGGCCCTGCCCGACGCGATGGTCGTGCCCGTCCTCAAGGACCTCTGCGTGGACCGCTACGGCGTCAGTCGAACCGAGGCGCAGGCGTTCCTGCTCGTCAATCTGCTCGGTGCGGTCGCGGCCATCGGCGTGGTCGCGCGCCTCCAGCGTTCGATCCATCCAGTTCGACTGCTCATCGCAGCGTCCATGCTCGATGCCCTGCTCATTGCCTGCCTGTGGCTGCCGCTGGGATGGCCTGGCACGATGGCTGTTCGTGCACTGGAGGGCGTCCCGGACGCCATCGTCTTCGGAGTCCTCATGCAGTTGCTCGGGCGCTCGCTCGCAGGCTCGGTGTCTGGCCGCCTGGGATTGGGCTCGATGGTGCTCTTGGGTGGTGTGGGATGCGGCATGGCCACCGGTGGACTGGCAGCAAAGCTGATGGGTCCTGGGGCGGAGCGGGTGGTCTTCATCCTTGGTGCGGGAAGCTCGGCGCTGGTCGCCGTGCTGGCGGCCATCTGGAATGTCGCTCTCGAGGGAAGCCCTGAAGAGGCGTCAGTCGGTTCGACACCCAAGACTGGCATGGCGGTGGGGCTCGACCGCGCACGCACCGTCCCCGCATGGGTCGTGCTGGCGATGGCGTTCGTCGATCGTGCCACGGGCGGCGTGTTGACTGGGACGCTCAGCCTCTTCCTGGCTGGGTTTTTCGCGTATGACGCCAGCGAGCGAGGATGGATGGTCGGCTTGCCGCTCTTGGCCATGGCTGTGGGAGCGTGGCCCGCGGGGCTCTTGGCGCAGCGGGTGGGCACGCTGCGTCTGCGTCAGTGGGCCGGCGGGATCTATGCCGTCGCGTTGGCCGCGGTGCCCTTCGTGGGCGATGCGCAACTGGCCCTCGTGAGTGTGCTTGCCGTGCTTGGGTTGGCGGGTGCTGCGCTGCTGCCGACGAGCCTTGCGCTCGAGCACGCCGTGGATCGCGGGCCCGTTGGCTTCACGGCCTTTGCCACCAGTGGCGGCGTGGGTTACGCGAGCGGAGCGGTCATTCCAGTGATGGTGCTCGGCGTGGCGGGGGACGCGGCGTCGAGTTACCAGGGCATCATCGTTGGATTCGCCCTGCTGCACGCGGCGGTCACCTGTTGTGCGGTGGCCACGGCGCGATGGCAGGAGTAGGTCACACCGGCTTCGGTCGTCTCGCTGTCAGTTCAGCGCGAGCGTTTCGTCGCTGGCAGTCGGTACGGCGCGGCGTTCGGCACGATACATGTACGCGTTGCGCAGCTTCTCCAGCGCACGGATCTGGATCTGGCGGACGCGTTCCTTGGTCACGCCGAGGCTTGCACCGATCTGCTCAAGCGTGGGCAGGGCGCTGGCGATGGGCGCGTTGAGTCCGAAGCGGCTTTCGATGACTTCGCGCTCGAGCGCCGTGAGATCGGCCTGATTGGACTCAAGCAGCCAGCCGACTTCCGAGGCGCACTCGCGCTCGTGCTCGGCGCGAACGATCCCTGGGTGATCTCCCCGCTCCATCGCAGGGTCAAACTCGGTCGGGAAGCGCTGGCGGTGCTTGGTCTGCTTGATGCCGTGCCGGCTGAAGGCCTTCAGGATGGCGCGGCAGGCATAGGTGCTGAACTTGAAGCCACGACCGCAGTCGAACTTGTCGACCGCGCGCATGAGGGCCATGTTGCCTTCGCTGATCAGGTCAGCGAATTCGATGTCGGCGTTGCGCACGCGCTTGGCCATCGCGAGCACGAGGCCAAGGTTGATTTCGGCAATCTGGTCTCGGAGCTGAGCGGCGGCGTGGGCCCAATGCAACACCTCGCGAGCTTCGCGGGTTTCCAGCGCCTGGCCTCGTTGCGCCTTTTGAATCCGCGCGACGCGGTAGCGCGCGTAATTGAACTGCATGAAGAGCACGCGCTCTTGGGCGCCCGTGAGCAGCAGGGAATCGCTGCCTCGGCCCGAGGCACGCTCCTCATGCATGAGCGGGCAGTACCAGTCGACCTTGGGGCGACGGATGGGCGGGGCCTCGGTGAAGATCTTTCGTTCGGCGTTGGAGCGCGCGAACTCCGGTGCCGGCATGAAGTCCATCGGATCGGCCATCACCGAAGCGACCAGTTCTGCGTCCTGCGGCCCAAGCGCCCGACGGGCAGCTGCCGACAGCGTCGTGGGCACGAACGTTGGCTTGCGAACCGCCGATGCTGCTGTGCGCTGTGGCATGAGGGCCTCCGAGAGGGTGCTTCGTGATTTCAGCCGCGACTGAAACATACTTCGTATTACTTCGGCCAGTGGTTTCAAGGTTCGGATAAGGTCAGGGTTTTATATGTCCTATAACTAATGTATCCCCGCGAGCCCGCTACGGCGTGCCGCGGCCTGCCGCCATCGTGCGCGCCAACCACATCGGAAGGCTCCACAACGCACCGCGGCGCCCCTTGGAGTGGAGCGCCGCGGTCGATGGTCTTCAATGATCGTGCCCTCAGGCCGGATCACTCAGGCTTGCCGCCCGAGGCGTCGTAGATCCAGGTCTCGCTGGCACGCGGGAACTCGATCACCTCGCCAGCCTTGAAGAAGATCCCCAACTCGCGAGCGGCTGCTTCGGGACCGTCCGACCCATGGATGAGGTTGAAGCTGTTCGAAACCCCGAAGTCGCCGCGGATCGTGCCGGGGTTGGCCTTCGAGCCGAACGTGGCACCCATCATGTTGCGGCAGATGGTGATCGCACCGATGCCGCGCACGGCCATCACGACGACGGGGCTGCTGGTCATGAACCGCACGAGGCCGGGGTAGAACGGCTTGCTCGAGTGGTCCTTGTAGTGGGTCGCTGCAAGGTCCTGCGAGATCTGCATCAGCTTCATGCCGACAATCTGCAGGCCCTTCTCTTCGAAGCGGGTGATGATGCGGCCGCACAGTCCGCGCTGGACGGCATCTGGCTTCAGGATGATCAGGGTGGTTTCCATGGGGTGCTCCTTTGGTGGAATTGGGGCAGGAATGGTAGCGGTTTCCGTGGGCCGGGCCAACCGGGTGCCGAGTCAGCGGATCGGTCGCAGGTCGCTAGGATCCAAGCGCGGCCCGTCGGTTCGGGCCTTCGGGCATGGATGCCGCATGAAGGCGAGATGGAGCATGGAAGCCGTGAGCGAAACCACCGCAAAGCGTCGCAAGGGAGCCACCGCCGAGGAGATGGCCACGCGCCAGCGTGACATCTCGGTCAGCGAGTTCTTCGCCAAGAATCGCCATCTTCTGGGCTTCGACAACCCTCGCAAGGCGCTGCTCA
>VGXJ01000082.1 GCA_016873375.1 Phycisphaerae bacterium | reverse complement strand
TCCAACGCAATCAAGTTCAGCCCTGAAGGATCGACAGTGCGCGTGGTGGCCCAGTTGGTCAGCTCGGGTGAGCGTGGGCAGTTGGTCCGGTTGAGTGTCGTGGACCGTGGTCCGGGCATTCCGCCGGACATGCAGGAGTCGATCTTCGAGAAGTTCCGTCAGGTCGATGCCAGCCACACGCGCCGCCACAGCGGCACGGGTCTTGGCTTGTCGATCTGCAAGGAACTTGCGGGGCTGCTCGGCGCGACCGTTGCGCTCCACTCGGCACCCGGCCAAGGCAGCACATTCTCGCTTGAGGTGCCGGTCTTCTTCAGGCGCCGTGAATTGCCGCCCTTGATGAAGGTCTGAGTCGGCTGCGGTCGTCACGCGGGCATGCCGGTGCCTCAGGGCCCGCCGCCCGAACCGAGCCGGCTCCGGATGAGTGCGTCGGCATTGCTGACGCGCCGACGCACCGTGGCGGCATCAAAGCGCTGCGGCAGCGATTCCCCTGCAAGCGCGTGGTGCATGACCTCGGCGACGGCCAGTGCGACGCGGCTGGGTTCGTGAATGCCTTCCGGGCTCCACCAGTCGTAGTCGGCCCACGAGAGGTTCATGTCGTGGCTCGTGCATGTACCGTCGGCGTCGAGCGAGCGCAGCACGAAGTGCCAGCCCCGATCGGCATCGGCTTCCGTGACGACTTCGACGAGCGCGGGCATGCACGCGATGCTACGGCGCGTGCGGATCAGTCGTGCCTCAGCGCCTCGATGGGATCCTTGCGGCTGGCGACGATGGCGGGATAGATCCCGAACACGATGCCGACGCCGCCGGCCACGGCCACGCTGACGACGATCGACCAGAGCGTGACCTCGGGTTGCAGCGAGAAGCGGTCGTTGAAGGCACCCTTGAGTCCGGGTAGCCGGCTCGCGATGCCCACGATCGTCTCGAGCAGGCGGCTTGTGATGACGCCGGTCATGATGCCGATGATCCCACCGAGCACGCTGAGCGAACCGGTTTCGACCATGAACTGCGTGATGATGTCGCGTCGCGTGGCACCGAGTGCGCGACGGATGCCGATCTCGCGGGTGCGCTCAGTCACGCTGGCGAGCATGATGTTCATGATGCCGATGCCGCCGACAAGGAGGCTGATCGCTGCGATCGCGATGAGCATGATGTTCCAGACGAGCAGCGCCTTCTTTGCGTTTTCGAGCAATTCCCACGGCACGATGACTTGGGCATCGCCGGTCGCCTCATGTCCGACGTCGATGATGCGCTCCACGCGCGAGGCGACCCCGGTCACGACATCGGTATTGGGTGCAACGACATAGATCTCGTAGAGCTCGACTTCCTCCGCACTGAATGAACCTGAGGTCCGCTTCTGCACCACGTTGCCGAACTGCCGCTCCGCCGTCGTCAGCGGCATGTGGATGTCCTTGTTCAGGTCGCGCCCGACGAGTGCGCTGCCTGAGCCGCCAGCCAGGCCGATCGGTGCGAGGACACCGACGACGCGGAGCACCTGCTGGTCCACGCGGATGTCCTGGCCGATCGGATCGAGGTTGGGGAAGAACTGCTTGGCGACCTCGTTGCCGATCACGGCCACGGGTGCCTGGGCCGCCATGTCCTCGTCGGTCAGGTAGCGGCCCGATTGGATGCGCAGTCGGGCGACGGAGGCGAGTGCCGGCGTGGTCCCGAAGGCCTGCGCGAGGGCGCGCTGGGAGTCGAAGCTGACCTCGCTGCCGGCACTCTTCACTGGGACCACGCGGTCGGCATCGGTCATCGATGCTTCGATGCGTCGCAGGTCTTCAAAGGTCAGCCCATACTTGATGACCATGGATCGCATGCCACCGCCGCCGGGCGTGGCGCTCTCAGGCGGCTTCTGGCTGCGGATGATGATGTTGTTGGCGCCGAGCGCGCTGATGTCGCGCAGCGCCGCACGCTTGTTGCCCTCGCCGATCGCGACGACCACGATCACCGCAGCCACGCCCAGGATCACGCCAAGGCTCGTCAGCACGCTGCGCAGCTTGTGGCGACGCAGGTTGCCCAGGCCGAGCCGCGTGACTTCAAGCAGGTACGACATGGCCGAAGCCTAGCGTGGGCAGGAAGCTGCGCGTGCGATGGGTCAAGCGCGCCGGGGCTCATGCGATGGGGCGAGCGCGATGGGCCTAACGCGACGGGGAGGCGCGATCGCGCGGCGCATGCAGCTCGACCGCACCGGCGCCCCAGTCAGCCCAGCCCGGCAGCGCATGCGTGCGCATCAACGATGCCGAGTCGAGTGCGCCTTGCACGCTGGGTGGCATGGCCGAGGGATAGAGGATCACGACGCGAGCCCCCGGCGTGGCGCTGAGCAGCGAAGCAAGATCCGCGCCGTACGGCTGCGCATAGCGGGCGTCGATCCCCATGGGTTCGGCGTAGAAGCGAGCGACCTCGTCGGGAAGACCCACGACGATCACGGGACCTGGTTCCCGTGCGGCGATTGCAAGCAGGTCGCGCAGGGGTTGCTTGGGCGGCAGGTTGGCAAGCACGGCGAGCCCTCCGACAGCCACCACCGCGGCCATGAGGATCGCGTCGGTCCGTTGCCGATCGAGCATGCGATCGAGGCCGATGCCCCAGGCGAGTGCTGCACCGGGCAGCGCGAACGAGACGAATCGCGCGTAGATCCAGCTGCCCGCGAGCGGAATGAGGAGCGCGAGCAGGAAGGGGAGGACGATGAGGATGGTGGTGAACCGGCCGTTCGCATCCCGGCGCCACGCCTGCACGATGCCGACCGCGGCCAGTGCCCCGCCCCAGATGGATGGCCACCACGGCCACGCTCCGCCCCACGTGCCGAGGATCGCCAGGCCTTCCCGCGACCAGAGTGTGGGCTCGTCGCCATCAAGGGCGGCCAGTTCAGCGCGCCGCTCGAGGATCCACGGCAGCATCGGCGCGAGCAGCGCCAGGGTGAACGCGGCCGACAGCACGAGCGCCGTGAGCCAGCGCAGCCCGATGCGCACCGCGCCGCGCAGCAGGAGCCCCACGGCGATCACGCCGTGCGCGACCGGCACGATGACCGTGGTGAAGTGTGCCCACACGCCGAGTGCTGCGACGATGGCGTAGGCGATCCAACACCAAAGCGAACTCTGTTGCGATCGTTCGCGCTCGATGGCGCGCCATGCCAGCCCGGTCAGCAGCGCGCCCGAGAGCATCATGATGGAATAGCCGCGAGCCTCCACGCTGCCGAGCACGGCGGCCGGCGCGATCGCCATGCCTGCTGCGGCGATCAGCGCACCGCGCACGCCCGCCATCGGCCGCGCCATCCACCAGGTCGCCACCACGGTCAGCAGCGCGGCGAGCAACGATGGCAGCCGCAGGGAGAGTTCGTTGACCGCACCGAGCGCCGTGAACGAGCACCACGACAGGAGCGACTGCAGCGGGTGGTTGGCCGGGCTGAACCAGGTGGCCACGATGGGGCCGGGTCCATGCTGCTCGTAGTCCATGAAGGCTGCGATCTCGTCGTACCACAGGCTCTCGAAGGCTCGATCGACCCGCACGAGCGCTGCCACGAGCACGATGGCGACGAGCGCAAGCACTTCACCGCGCCGTGGCGATCCGACGGGTGCGTCGGTCAGTTCGCCCCGCCGGTCAGTCCGCCACAGCGCGATGATCAGGCCGGCAGCCAGAAGGAGTGCCCCCGGACCGACCGACTGCGTCCACGCCGCACTGCGCAGTGCCATGGCCACACCCCGCTCACCGAGTGCAGGGTGCGCGAACCAGCGGGTCAGCGCCGCTGGATCGAGTACGAACCCCACGATCGCGCCGACCACGAGCAACGCCACCAAGAGACCGATGACCAGCATGCTGGTTGCTGAGCCCCGCGGGGAGATGATCAGCGAGCGGGTGGCTGCGCCATCAGATTCCTCCCCGTGACGCCGGCCTGATGGTCGGCGCTCTGCATTGTTCTGGCCTGATGACCACTGCTTCATCGCCGGACCTCCGATGACGGTCGTGGCGCAATGATGGGCTCATCCATTGCACCGGCCTCGGTGCCGACCTCGATCGCGACCACTGGCACCATGCGTTCGTGGCCGTGGCGCGGGATCCGCAGCATGAGCGGTATGGCTGCGAACCTCAGCACGGCTGAGGTCCCGAAGATCCACCAGTAGGCGGTGACCCCGCCGCCGAGCACATCGATCGCCCATGCGCCGATGAACGAACCGATGACCGTGACGATCGCATTGAAGAAGTAATACGCCGCGTACATCGCTGTGCGTTCATCTTCGCGGATGTGCTCAAGCAGGAGCAGGAAGAATGCCATTTCGTAGGCCGCCCAGCCCGCGCCGCTTACGAGCTGCATGGAATAGATCCACATCGGTGCCGTGGAGACGATCCACAGTCCGCTCGCCGCGGCGACAACGACGGCACCTGCCAGAAGCAGCCGACGGGCACCCCACGAACCAGCGAGGCGGCCAACCAACGGCAGTGCCAGGCTCTTGGCGGCGAACAGTGTGACTACCGAGATCGTGAACTGGTCCTTGTCCATCTCAAGTCCGCGCAGGATGTACGGCGTGACGAAGGGGCTCGAGACCTGCACGGCGAGCATGAAGACGAGCAGTGCCGCAACGACCCGGCCCTCGGGTGCGCCGCGAATGCGACGGAGGAATTCGATCGGGCTCACGCGCCGTGCAGGGGGCAGGTGCCTGGGTTCCGATTGCGCCACGAGCGCTGGCGTGCTCAGCGCTCGGCTCAGGCTGGCGGCCATGAAGAGCAGGGCGAACGAGGCCAGTTCGAGCGGCGTGTGCTCGAAGCGCGAGATCAGCACGCCTCCAAGCAGGAGCCCTGCGAGCAGGGCGATCTGGCAGATCCTGCTGCGGCGGCTGAAATACGTCGCGCGGATGCGCGGGGGAAACAGCGCACCGACCCACGCGTTCCATGCTGGCGCCGCCCCAAGGTTCACGGTCCAGTAGATCGATGCGCACACGTAAACCAAGAGCAGTGGCACGGCGCCCGCCATGGCAGCGATCGCCATCGGGATGAAGCACAGTGCTTGGATCGTGGCGCACAGCAGGATCCACTTGCGAGGGGAGCCGATGCGCTCGACCCCGGCGGGTGTGAGGAGTTGAACCGTCGCACCGACGAGGAAGGGGATCGTGTAGACGAGTCCGCCGTGGACCTGCGCGGCGCCGGCAGCAAGGGCGAATGCCGGGATGAAGGTTTCGCCCACGCCAACCATGAACGCGTGCGTGATCCCGTCATTCGTGCAGGCACGGAGGTCGTTGCGAAGGGTAAGGTGGCTGGCACGCCGAGTGGCGCTCATGGAGATCGCCGATTCCCACAACGAAGAACGGCTAGCGCAAGGCTAGCCGTTCGATCGATCAAGGTTGTCGAGGTCGCTCAGGGCGCGCCGCTCACAGTCGCGGTGCGGAACCCGACGAGCTGGTTGTAGCCGATGCGCGGGCTCAGCATGACGTAGCGACGACGGTCGCTGGGTTCGGCCGAAGCCTGGGGGGCATCGGCTGCCTTGGCCGGCGCAGCCGAACGGGCCGGCACGACTGGGGCGAAGGAGTAGCCACCGAGCGCGCGGTGCACGAAGTCCGGCGCGTTGACGATGAACATGCCTTCGTAGAACTGGATCTTGCATTCGCCTCCGCCGTCTTCCCACACCGCGGGTTCGACGAAGGAGACGATCACTTCCTTTAGCCTGTCGGATTTCTCGTCGTCGGTCAGTTCTTCGGGGTCTTCGCCCTTGCCGCCGAAGACGCCGCCGCCCATGCCGCCGCCCTGGCCGCCTCCGCCGCCGCCCATGCCGCCGCCGCCGCCGCCCATGCCGCCGCCGCCGCCGCCCATGCCGCCGCCGCCGCCACCACCACCGAAGCCGCCGCCGCCCTGGCCACCTTGACCGCCCTGCTGGATGGACGAGTTCAGGTTGAAGTCAGGGGCGTTGGTCCACTGCGGTGCCTTGAAGAGCAGGTCCTTGATGTTGTACATCTTGACCTCGCGGCGGTTCACGAGGACTTTCTTTGGCCCGATTTGCACGGCGTTGCGCGACAGTTGCCAGGTCCAGGCAGTGTCGGTGGCTGGCTCGTCCGAGCACTCGATGAGCACGGCATTCAGGACATCGATGGCGGTGCCGCTGATGGTGGTTTCCCAAACGCGCTCGCCGTTGTCGGGCAGGGCCGCCGCAACGCGCTCCTTCATCTCTTCGCCGGCCTCGACCAAGATCGAGGTCTTGATGCCGCGCTCGTTCATGTCCTCGACGAGCGCCATGACCACATCGACCATGGGCTGGCCGGCTTCAGCCTTGAAGCCATCCATATAGAGCAGACCGCCCAGCAGGCGGGCCTTGGTTTCGGCCCCGGCAGCCTGCTGGCTAGACGCCACGGCCGTGAGCCGGTCGTTCATGTTCTGGGCAAGGGCCGGAGCGGCCATGCAGAGGCTGGACAGGGCGATGGCAAGCGTTGGGATGCGCATGGGGATTCCTCGTGGGGCGAACGGAAGACTATACCACGGTGCGTTGCGTTCGGATCCATCCAAGCTCCTGGTAGGTGGCCTGATTGAACAATGCAGCGACCACCATCAAGTGACCCGAGCGGCCTGTTCGTGACGTCCGATCACGAAGGATTCGGCGGATTTTCGGTTGGCGGCAGCGTTTGGGCGAGGTCCAGCAAGACCAGGATCGCTGCGGCAGTCCCGGCGACCCGGATTCGGGGCTCCCACATCGATTCCCGGATGCCGCCCACGCAGCGGCGAGGCTGCCGAAGCAGCGTGGACCCGTCGGCGGAGACATGCAGTTGAAGGACGAATCTCGCTCCCGCGAGGCAGGCTTCGCGCACCCGCTCCCGGGTGTCGGGGTCGGCTGTGGCTTCTGCCATGCGCACGAGCGCTGCCAGCGGGCGAAGCCCGGTTGCGCCGATCGACGGCTGGCCGTTGGCGGCAGCCAGCTGGAATGCCCCCACGAGATCGGGGGGCAGTTCCTTCGACGCACTGCCGACTCCCAACTGCACCCGCATGAGGACATCACGCAGGGCATCCTGCACGAGAGGAGCCGGGGGGGGAGCGAGGTTCGACCACGCGGCGGCACGAAGAAGCCACTCGGCTTCCGTGACAAGCGAGGCGCGAGGCAACTCATCCCAGGCTCTCGCGATGGCGCCATGGAGGGCCGCGGGTTCGAGCACACCCGCACCGGTCGACTGCGCGCACGCGGCAGCGGCGAGTTCAAGGGCGCGGACGGCATCGGCGGGGGCTTCTTCAAGGACCGACTTGGCCAAGCGTGCTGCGAGCCCCTGTACCTGCGCTTGAGCTGCGCGGCGCTCGTCATCGGAGCCTGAGCGCGTGAGCGCGCACCAGGCGATGGTGCGCAAGGCGAGTGCGCGACGCACGGCGAGCGCATCGAGCTCGGCATCGTTCGGCTGCGCCGCAAGCATCGCGGCACGCGCACGCCAGGATCGCGCTTGATTGACGGGTTTCGCTGCAAGTTCGGCGAAGGCCCAGGCAGCCATGAGGCGA
>VGXJ01000081.1 GCA_016873375.1 Phycisphaerae bacterium | reverse complement strand
GCAGCACCCCGGGCACGGACATGAGGCCGGTCGAGCACGCGCTGGTGAAGCGGCTGGCCGGTGCGCTCGATGCGCTGCGTCGCAGCGATCCCTCGCTTGGCTTGGGCCCCGATGGCAAGGTCATCGTGCTTGTGCGTGAGCAGCAGATCGATGCACCGTCGACGGTCGCCCTGACGCAGCCAGGCAACGCGGCGCAGCGATCAGGGCGGGTCGCGCCGCGAGTCGCGCCGCTGGTCGTGCCGCCAACGACCCAGTGGCAGGTGCAGGCGATCACCACATCACTGCAGCACCGCGAGGACTGGGATCCCGTGCGCACCCATCGCGCCGTGCGTGAGTGCGTGCTCAGCGAGGCGCAAGCGCTGGCGGCCATCGTGCCCGGGCTGTCGTTGGCCAGCGACCTCGACCTGCGCATCAACCCGATCGGCGACTTCGTCGAGGGCGGGCCCTTCGGCGACAACGGGCTCTCAGGCAAGAAGCTCGTGATGGATGCCTACGGACCGCGCGTGCCGATCGGCGGGGGCGCGACGGCGGGCAAGGACCGATGGAAGGCGGATGTGCGCGGGTTCCACCTGTCGCGCGAGATCGCCGTGGGGCAAGTGCTGCGCCACGGCTGCCGCGAGTGCACGGTCACGCTCGCCATCAACCCCGGCGACCGCGACTTCCGCGTCGCGGCGATCGAGCGGCGGTGAGGGGGGTGGTGTGCACGGAGCCATCCTCCCTCACCTCGAAGGTGGGCATCGTGCGCGTGGGCAGCGCGAGCTCGTAGCCACTTCCGCCGCGAATGCGTGGAAGCGGCTCTTTGAGGCCGCAGAAGCGCCGATTCGCTCGCGCTCTCGTGCTAGACTCCCGCCCCCGCCAACAGCAATGTTGGTCTCGGGAATCGCCCTTGAACCAAAGGATTGAGACCATGCGTCTGACCACCGTTTGCACCGCCATCAGCCTGACGACCCTCCTCGCTGCGCCCGCTGCCGCGCTTCAGGCCCCAGCACCGTCCACCACGACCTCGGCGACTGCCGTGTCGGAGTGGCCGCAGAAGGCCACGGTCGATGGCAAGACCTATGTGCTCAACGCCCCCTCGTACACGGGCATCTCGGGCAACACCGTCACCATGACCTGCGCCGCGCAGATCAGCACCGGCAATGGAAAGCCCGTGAATGGCACGATCCAGATGACGGCCGTCATCTCGCAAGCCAACGCACCTGGCTATGTCGAGCTGGGAAACTTCACCATCAACTCGTGCACCATGACCGATGGCTCGGGCGATGCGATGACCTCGGCCCTTGGCGGTCTTCTCGATGGCATGGCCATCGAGGCCACGCTGCCCACCATCGTCCAGGGGATCGCGATCGACTCATCGCGCGATGTCCCGGATCTCTCGAACCCCGTACCGACGATCCGCGTGGTCGAGCGCGCTGCCGTGCTCGTGTCGGTGAACGGCGACCCGGTGCTTGGTGATTGCGGCGCCGGATGGAAGCGCGTCGTCAACACCCCCAGCATCCTGCTCAAGTCGCCCGATGGCGCGTGGTACTCCCGTGTGGGTAGCACCGTGTGGCTCTCGGCCAGTGACCTCAAGGGACCGTTCGCGGCGACGGACAACACCCCGCCCGACGAAGTCCTCGATGCCGTGCACTCGGTCGCGGGTCCGCGCTCCGCGTCGGCGAATTCGGTCAAACGTGCCACGCCCGATGTGATCGTGGCGACCTCGCCGACGGTCCTGATCTCGATCAACGGAGCCCCGAAGCTCGCTGCAGCCTGCGACGGTGTCGAGCGCGTCTCCAATGCGTCGATGCCGGTCCTGCGCACGAACGGCACTTGGTGGCTGCTTGCTTCCGGACGCTGGTACTCGGCGCCCAGCCTGAAGGACGGTCCGTGGACCTATGTGGCTGCCTCTGACATCCCCTCGTCGTTCGCCAACCTCCCGGCCCAGGGCATGCTCGCCGCCGCACGCGCCAGCGTGCCTGGCACGATCGAGTCCAAGTCGGCTGCGGTCGCCAGCAGCATCGTCCGGGCGGTCACGGTGCAACGCACCGGCGTGCCGTGCAGGGTCAAGTTCACGGGCACACCGGCCTTCGCCCCGATCAGTGGCGACCTGTCCTTCGCGACCAACGCCTCACAGCCGGTGATCCAGGCCGGCAACACCTTCTATTGCTGCGATGACGGCGCGTGGTACACCGCGGCCTCGAGCTCAGGTCCGTGGAGCGTGTGCGACTCGGTGCCGGCATCGATCTACTCGATCCCCGCATCGTCGCCGGTCTACGCCTGCAGCTTCGTCGAAGTCGTGGCCTCGACCCCGACCTCGGTGACCTTCGGCAGCACCGCTGGCTACCTCGGCACCTACATGCAGGGTGGCGTGCCGGTGTTTGGTACTGGCTACGACTACAACGCCTCGAATGCAGCTCCGGTCGACCAGTCCAAGCTCAATTCGACCACCTACATCGCCCTGAGCTTCCCGAACACCTTCGGCAACCAGAGCGAATACTCCTACAGCAGCGGCACCTACGCGCCCGAGCAGGATGACGGTTGGTCGTACGGCTACGCCGATGTGTATCCGTCGATCTACACCGATGGCTACGGCGGCTGGGGCTGGAGCCCGTACTGGGGCTGCGCGTGGGGCTACGGCTGCGGATGGGGTTGCGGCTGGGGCTGGGGCTGCGGCGGCTGGGGCGATGGCGGCTGGGGCGCCTTCAGCCGCGGATGGCACGACCGCGGCATGGTTGATCGCGCGTTGAACAACCGTGGTGACGGTCGCGCAGCCGACGCCGCGCGGAACCGTTGGAACAACTCACGCGGCGCCAACGCCGGCAACCGCGGCGGCGCACGCAACGGTTCCATGGCCAACCGCGGCATGGACGGCTACCACAGTGCTGGGGGCGATACTTCAGGCTTCCGCTCCGGCGAGGGCTCGCGTTACGGCGGGTATGCCCGCAGTGGCGGCGGCTACCGAGGCGGTGGCGGCATGCGCGGCGGCGGCGGACGCCGCTGAGCTGGGCGGTCCCCGGACCGCTCGACGATCATCTGCGATCCACGCGACGGCACCTCTCTTCGAGGTGCCGTCGTTCTTTTGCAGGAGGAGTTTGGGCGAAGCTTGCGCGTCGAAAGTTCTGCGCGGAGTCAAGCGCCGCGTGGCTTCAGCCCGTCCACGCTGCAAGCAGCGCGCCCAGATCGGGACCGCCGATCAAGCCATCGCCATCGATGTCGCCGGCGCCGCTGCCGCCGAAGTTCGAGAGCAGGATGCCCAGATCGAACCCATTCGTGCGGCCATCGCCGTCGATGTCGGCCGTGCGGGTCGCGCTCTGGGTGATGCCGTTGCCCGCGGCAGGCGCATCCCAGCACTCGCTCCATCGCGTGAAGTCGCCCTTCAGGTGCAAGAGCAGGAACTCAGTCGATTCGCGCCGCACGATCGAGAGCTGCTGCTCGCGCGTGATCGATCCTGAATCGCAGAAGGGGATGGATGCGTCGATGAAGCCGCAGTGGTATCCGCCGATGATCGTGACCAGCTGCGATGGGCCCGCGAGGTTGGGGTACATCGCGCTCGTCGAGCTCGGCGCGACGATCGTGTCCTGACTGCCGACGATCAGTCGCGTGGCGCACTCCACGCTGAGTGCCGCCGTGATCGAGCTGGGGTTCGTGTTCGCCGCGGCCCAGGGCACGACGCAGCGAATGCGCGGATCGGACTGCGCAGCCAGCAGCGAGCAGCCGCCGCCCATCGAGTGGCCCATCACCCCGCGACGCGAACCATCGACGCCGCCGAACCAAGGCGACCCCGCGACCGTCGCTTGCCCCGCGAGCCAATCGAGGCTCGACACGAGGTCAGCCGCAAACGCGCCGTGGCTCGGAAGGAGGCTGCCCTGGGTCTGCGGCAGGATCGTGACGAAGCCCCACGTGGCCAGGTGCGCACCGGTCGATTGATAGAGCGTGACCGGCGAGAGGAAACCGTGGCCGAACGCGATGATCGGGTAGGGGCCGGCTGCGGGGTTCAAGGGTGCGCCGACCGCGGTGCTCGTTCCGGGGTAGTGGATGGTTGCGGTGAAGCTCGAGCCATCCTGCCTCACGACCGTGACATCCCGCCGCGCAGCGAGCAGCGCCCCCGGCGCCGACAGGTCATCGGCAACGGCCTGCGCGGTGAGGGCAAGCAGGACAGTCAGTGCGTGGTAGTTCATTGGAAGAGCCTCGGCATCGATTGTGCAAGCACATGGCCCGTGAGCAAGTCATCGTCCATGGGAACACCATGGATGTTGGTGCGGGTGGACAGTCGCGGCTCGTTCAGGCATCGAAGGCCAGCGGGTCGTGTCCACGCTGATTGCCTTGGTCGAGGCCTGGAACTGGGTACTTCTGCGCGGATCGTCGTACATCAGAGGGGAGCAGGTTGTTGCGAACGAACGTGATTTCAGGAACACGCGGGAAGCCGCAGGCCAGTTGGCCAGCACCTGAGTTGCCGTGGATGTGTACCGGGGTGAAGAACTGATTGATGAGGCGCAGCAGCGAATGGAATGCAGAAGGATCAGGCTCCAAATCGTGGAACTCGGCGACCAGCATGGCAACATCAGGAGCCCAAGTTGCCGGGTCTTCAAGCAACTGGTACTCGCCGCCCTCGATGTCGAACTTGAGCAAGATGTTGCTGGCACCCTCTGACTTCATACGTTCAATGATGGTTCTGAGTGGGGTCCCCACCCGCTCGCCAGCCCATTCCCGGTAATGATGTGTCGACCGCACTGGAAACATCAGATATCGAGCGGGTGCAACGAGCCGATGCAGGTCCTCTGACAAGCGAGCTCGGTCCATCGTGATGGTGTGAGCCAAGACCTTGGGCAGCACGCGAAGGCTTCGCCCAGTGAGCCAACGCATCGTCGTCGTCGGGTCGTACAAGTGCACACCGCGGCAGCGCTGCATGCGAGATGCTGCGGCGTGTTCGAAGGTCCAATCATCGCGAACACCAAGTCCGATGACGCCGTCGCAGGTCCGGAGGAGGTCCGCGGGGACGGCGTAGCCGCCGTCTCCGGGCCGACCCAGCCTGACCAGATCGCGCGGGCGCACGGCAGTCGTCAGGGTTCGATCGATCATGGCGATGGTCCAGTCTCCATGCGCCACGATCCAAGCTCGCAGCGGGCGTTCTTGACCCCCCGTGGATCGAGCCCGCTGGCTTCGCTGCTTGCGCCCCGGTGCAAGGCGTCCGCTTCGTAGCCAACAGCCATTTGAGCGCCGCGACGCTTGATCATCCGAGTATTTGCCCAAGGGTCAACAATGCGCCGTCGCGCGACTCCGTTGGCGGCGAGCCAGTTGGACATGACGATGTCGTCGTGGAGGAAACAGGGGCGATACGGCGCACACATGGCGAAGTAGTCCGAGAGTCCCGCACCGAGGGCACGGCGAGATGCCGCCCAGCCAGCCCATCCCTCAAGTACCTGGACGGGGCCGGAGAACGGCCTGGAGACATTGCGGAACGACTCGCCGCGGTCGTAGCCGCTCAGGCCGAAGGCCGATTCGGGCGAGGCAGAGACGGCCTCCACCAGGACTTTAAGAGTCCGCGGGAGATACCGAATATCATCGTCTGCGGTGACGACAACCACATCGTCGTCGATGGTGAATCGTTTGATGGTCGGCACATCTTTGGTCGCAGGAACGATGTCATCAAGTCGATGCACCGAGATCCGAGACGAGCAGCGACGAAGCCACTCTTGGAATTGGTAGCGTTCACCCGTTTGAGCGAAAACGCGCGGAATGTTGAGGTGAATCTCGTCCGGAGGAATGGACTGATGCTCGATGCTCTGAGGGACTGGTTGGAGAACTTTGAGCCGCCGGGGGGATTTCGCGAGCGTGACCACGATGCGCGAGTTCGTGGTCCGTCGAGCCGGTGGAGCGGGTCGACTCCAGAATCGCTCGTTCGCGCGTATCCGAAGCGTTCGTCGGAGCCGCTTGATCGGTGGCCAGTGCCACGGATTCACTGGCCAAGGCGGCATGCGCCGAGGTGCGTCGTTGCTTGAAGTCACATGACGACACTACGCGATGCCAGAAGACAGGGCAATCCAGGGATTCAGCCCCAGCCCCCAAGCAGCGCGCCAAGATCCGCGCCGCCGACCGAGCCGTCCAGATTCAGGTCGGCGGTGCTGTTTGACCGGCCCCACGCATCGAGCATCGCACCAAGGTCGGCGCCATCGATGCTGCCGTCGCCGTTCAGGTCGCCGCAGCGCGGCCTTTACATGTGCCGTGCGAGGAAGTCGTCGTAGGCGACCCGAAGCCCATCGCGCAGCGTGGTCGTGGCCTTCCAACCCAGCGCATGCATGCGTGACACATCCATGAGCTTGCGCGGCGTGCCATCGGGCTTGCTGGTGTCGAGCTCGATCGAGCCGGTGTAGCCCACCACATCCATCACCGTCTCGACGAGTTCGCGGATCGTCACATCGGTCCCGCTGCCGATGTTCACGAACGGTCCGTCGTAGCCAAGCTCCATCAGCCTGATGCAGCCATCGGCAAGGTCATCGACAAACAGGAACTCGCGCCGCGGCGTGCCGGTGCCCCACACGGGCACGCTCGGCTCGCGCCGCATCTTGGCATGGTGCACCTTGCGGATGATCGCAGGGATCACATGACTGCCATCGGGATCGTAGTTGTCGCCGGGGCCGTACAGATTGCAGGGCATCGCGCTCGTGTAGCGGCGACCGTGCTGGCGGGTGTAGCTCTCGCACATCGAGATGCCCGCGATCTTCGCGATCGCGTAGGGCGCGTTGGTCTCTTCGAGCGGGCCGCTCAGCAGCGACTCCTCGCGGATCGGCTGCGGGGCCATCTTGGGATAGATGCAGCTCGACCCCAAGAACAGCAGCCGCTCGACGCCGGCCAGGTGCGATCCGTGCACCAGGTTCAGCATGGTCTGCAGGTTCTGCTGGATGAAGTCGGCGCGGTAGGTGTTGTTGGCCAGGATCCCGCCGACCTTTGCCGCAGCGATGAAGACGAAGTCAGGTCGATGCTCGGCCAGGAAGTCGTAGGTCGCGCGCTGATCGAGCAGATCGAGTTCGTGCCGCGTCCGCATCAGCAGGTTCGTGTACCCGCGCTGCTGGAGCCGACGCACGATCGCCGAGCCCACCATGCCGCGGTGCCCCGCGACGAAGATCCGTGCCGAATGATCCATCACGCGATGCTACTGCGCGCTCAACGCGCTCCGGGCAGGTCGCCGTGGAAGGTGGGCTTGAGGTCGGCGGGTCCTGAAGGCTTCGCTGGTGCGTCTGGATCCGCCGGCCCGAGAGCCGCGGGCGGTGCGGTGGGCTCGGCCGTGGAAGCCGCTGCGCCCACCGTCATCTGGTCAGCAAGCGCCTCGATCGCCTTCGGATCAATGCCCAAGGCCGTCAAGTCCTTCATGCGCTGCACGGTCTTGCTCACCTGCCGCACGACGAGCCAGCGCAGGAAACTGACGAAGGCGATTGCGAACAGCCCGACGGCGATCGGGATCGCGTTCGACCAGTCCCAGCCGGGTTCGAGTACCGCGCG
>VGXJ01000080.1 GCA_016873375.1 Phycisphaerae bacterium | reverse complement strand
GCCTGACCACCCAGGAGCGCATGTTCTTCGCCATGATGGATCTGCGCTTCGGCATGCAGTGGATGCACACCATGCAGGAGGAGGTCGTCATGCCGATGTGGCTCCAGTGGTCTCGCGAGTGGCATCGGCGCGAGAAGTCCGGCCGCTGACGGACTCCAGAAGGCGGTACCGATCGACGCAGCAGGTGCACATCAGCATCCCTCCATGGGCGAGCGCCATCGGTGTGTCGGCGACCTACACTCGGTCGATGCACCGTGCGCACGCATCGAGGCTGACCCTGGCGTTGGCGGTTGCGTCGGCAGCGCATGCGCAGCAGGGTGACCAGCGCGGTGAGCCGCAGCCGCCTCTTCCGGCGGCATGGCTTTCGGTTGACAGCCCCGCACTCACGCCTGAGCAGGCGTTGGCCACCCTGCGCGTGGCCGATGGCTTCCGCGTCGAACTGGTGGCCTCCGAACCGATGGTCGTCGCGCCCGTGGCCATGGCGTTCCATCCCGACGGATCGCTCTGGGTCGTCCAGATGCCGGGCTACATGAGCGACATCGATGGTTCGCGCGAACGCGATCCCAACGGCAGCATCGTGCGCCTGGTCGATCGCGATGGGGATGGCCGCATGGACGAAAGGCAGGTCGTGCTCGATGCGCTGGTCCTGCCGCGCTCGATCGCCTTTCACCGCGGCGGCACGCTCATCATCGAGCCGCCGCACCTCCTGTGGGCGCGGGATCTCGATGGCGATGGTCGCGCCGAGTCGACGACGATCGTCGCCTCGGGCTTCGCGGGCCTCGACAGTCCCGAGCACGCGGGTAACGCGCTCACCTGGTGCCACGACGGCTCCTTCGTGCCGAGCCAGCACCAGGCGGGGTTCGTCGATCATGGCATGGGCTTTGCGGCGTTCGCCACGCCGGTGGAGGGCCAGTGGGGACAGGCGATCGATGACTTCGGTCGGCTGCTCATCACGCCCAACAGCGACCCCCTGCTGATCGATCTTGTCCCGCGGTGGATGGCGGCGCGCACGCTCGGTGCATCGAGCCTGCCCGGCGTGCCGCAGCGCGTGGTTGAGGATGCGCGCACATGGCCCGCGCACCTGACGCCAGGGATCAACCGTGCCTATCGAGCGGGCATGCTCAACGATGGTCGGCTCGTGCAGGTCACAGCCGCGTGCGGACCGGTCATCAACCGCGACATCGTGCTCGGTGAGCCGATGCGCGGCGATGCCTTCGTCTGCGCACCATGCGCCAATGCAGTCAAGCACTACCGGATCACCGAGCGCGAGACGGGTCCAGTGGCAGAGCCCATGCCTGTGGGCGGCGAGTTCATGACGAGTACCAGCGAGCGGTTCCGTCCGTGCGACCTCAAGATCGGTCCCGATGGTGCGCTCTACATCGCCGACATCAGCCGCGGCATCATCCAGCATCGCATCTTCATGACGAGCTTCCTTCGTGCGCAGGTCGAGTCGCGTGGCCTCGATCGACCGATCGACCAGGGGCGCATCTGGCGCGTGGTGCCGGTGGATCGGCCGCTGCGCGCGCGAGTGGATCTCACCCGCGCTGGCGATGGCGCGCTCGTCGGGCACATTGCAGGCCCGAGCGGCCACCTTCGCGACCATGCGTCGCGACTGCTGGTCGAGGGAAACCGGGTGTCGACCGTGCCCGCGCTCACCGAATTGGCACGAGGCGTGGCCGTCGACCCTGCGGTGCGCCACTCGGCGGCCTGCACGCTCATGATGCTCGGCGCCGGCGATGCGGCGCTCCTCGAGGCGCTCTCCTTCGATCGCGATGCACGGCTGCGAGCTGATGCCGCGATCCATGCCGCGGGCATGCTGCATGGCGGGCAGCATGTGGAGCAGAGCGTGGCCATCCTCGAGCGATTGGCACAGGATCCAGCGCGCGGCGTGGCGATCGCCGCACTCGCCGCGCTAGGCGAACTGCATGACGATCGCCTCTTCATCGAGGCCGTGGCGCGGCTCGCCGCCACGCGCACTGTGCTGAAGGATGCGCCGCGGCGGGCGGCGCTGGCCAGTGGGATCAAGGGGCGCTCGATGCTCCTCCTCGAGTGGTCGCTCACGCTTGCCGATGCGCGCGATGCCGGCGTGCGTGCCCTGGTGCAGGAGTGCGCAGCACAGGTCCTTGCGCACGGCAACGAGCGCTTGAACGAGGCCCTGCTCGCGCTGGCAGCGCGTGCGGCGTCGACGCAGCCACAGGTCGCATCGTCGATCCTTGATCGCGTGGCATCGTGGACGAAGCCCGGCAGCAAGGACGCGAGGCTCCTGCGCATGCGGGGCCAGCCCGTCGGCTGGGGCGAACTGGTCGCCACCGGACCGCGTGCGGTCCGAGCGGCCGCCGTGCTCGTGGATCCGCAACTCTCATGGCCTGGCCGCGCGGGCTATGCCCTTCCCAAGGCGGAACTCAGCGCCGAGGAACGCGGCCGTCTGCTCTTTGGCAACTGCGTGGGCTGCCACCAGGCCAGTGGCAGCGGCATGCCACCGGTCTATCCACCCTTGCGCAACAGTCCTTTTGTAACGGGCGATCCTTCGCGGCTCGTGCGCATCCTGCTGCATGGGCTCGAGGGCGAGCTTGAGATCGAGGGCATCACCTATCGAGGCGTCATGCCAGCGGCGCCGATCCAGTCGGATGCGGATCTTGCATTGCTCGCGACATGGCTGCGCTCGCAGTGGGGTCATGCCTCCACACCGATCGATGCCGGGTTCGTGGCCAAGGTGCGTGCGACCGATGCCGCGCGAAACGGCCCTTGGCCTGTGTCATTGCTCGAGGCCACCGCGGCGGTGGAGACGAACGACTGACTGGGATGATCGCGAATCCTTGGCGATCAGCCACCACGCATGAGCATCTCGACCTGGCTGCGGAACTCCCCCGGCACATCCATCAGTCCGCCGTTGTTCCCCGCATTGCCTGGTTCAAGATGGCCCTCCCAGAGCACGGTGCCGTCGAGTTCCTCGACACGCACCTCGGCAGGCCCGTCATCGCGTCGGTTGATCGTGATGCGGATGGAGCCATCCTCAATCGTCGCTGATGACGATGAGGAGCGCCGTTCCTCACGCTGTCCATCACGCTTGCGGTCGCGCGCAGCATCCCCCGGCGCTTGGTCCGGCGTATCACCACGGCGGCCCCGGCCATCCATCGGTGGCATCGCCGGACGCGGTCCATCGCCGCGCCATTCCTCGACGTCGATCTCGACCTGCACATTGCGCTCAAGGGCGCGCATGAGCCGCTCCATCACGCGGTCCTGCTCTTCCGGTGGCAGGTTGGTCACCGCTTCACGCACGGCCTCCATGAGTCGCGCGCGAGCGGCCGCAGCGGCGTCCCGTTCGCGCCCGGGCTGCGCCTCGCGCCGCTGCAGGTCACCGCGCTGTCGGGCCGGTCGATCCGGAGGCAGCATGCCGTCGACTTCGCGCCATGCCATGCCTTCCCCACCTTCGGGCCGGCCTTCTGCCCGGGCGCGCGCCGGTCGTTCGGTCGGCGGCAGATCATCGTTCATGCGATCCGGCGCCCCGTTTCGTGCAGGCACCAGGCGTTCACCGAGCGCAATCTCGACCTGCTTGCGTTCGCCGCGACGAAGCCAGGTCAGCTTGGCCTTGGCACCCGGCTGCTCGGATCTCACAAGTCCGTTGAGTTGATCGACATTCATCAGGAATTGGTCGCCGACCATCTCAAGGATGTCAAAGCGCTGCAGGCCAGCCTTCTCGGCAGGGCTCTCGGCCTCGACGAACATCACGACGAGTCCTGCACCTTTGCGCAGGGGCAACTGCATGGCAACATCGCTGCGCACGGGTTCGACCTGTACGCCGAGCCACGCTTGACGCTCGGTCATGCGATCGGTCGGCGCTTGCACCGGAGCCATCGCTCGTTGCGGTGGCGGGGCGGGCTGGGTGGCACGCGGTTCTTGGGCAGGCGAGCAGGAGAACGCGACAACGAGCACGGTGGGAACAACCAGCGCCATGAGAGCCTCCTTGCAACGGACAACCGGGACGGAATCCATCGTCGTACCAAGGGACATCGGTCATTGTGGGTGTCGCGCTGCAGTGTCGGGAGGTGCTTGGACGCCGGGAAGCACCCATCGCGCGCGTCGCCGCGCGCCGCTCTCGCATGTCACTCCGTCATGTCCCAGCCGGCCATGTAGCGGCCCGTCTCGAGCTTCAGGATCTGTCGGACCAGGTCATTGGCCAGCGTGCTTGCACCAAATCGGAACAAATGGGGCGATAACCAATCCTGTCCGAGCGTCTCGCGGACCATCACCAAGTAGTGGATGGCTGACTTGGCGGCCTTGATCCCCCCCGCTGGCTTCATGCCGATGCGGATGCCGGTGGCGCGATGATGATCGCGGATCGCCTCCAGCATGACCAACGTCACCGGCATCGTTGCTGCGGGCTGGACCTTGCCGGTGCTGGTCTTGATGAAGACCTCGCCGTCGGTGAGCGTTGGCGCACCAGGCACGCTGGAGGCGGCCTCCATCGCGACATCGCTCGCGTGTCGGACCAGTTCGAGCGTGCCAAGCTCTCCCGTCTCCAGGATGATCTTGAGGTGCGCCGATCCGCAGGCTCGCTTGATCTCGCGGATCTCCTGCGCGACCTCTGCATGGCGGCCTTCGAGCCATGCTCCGCGCGTGATGACCATGTCGATCTCGTCGGCACCATCCGCCACGGCACGAGCGCAATCAGCCAGGCGAAGGTCGAGCGGATACTGCCCGCTGGGGAAGCCAGTCGCGACGCTCGCCACCTTGACGACCGAGCCGTGCAGCGCTTCACGGGCATCACGCACACGTGATGGGTAGACGCACACCGCAGCCACTGGCGGCAGCGGATCCCTCAGCAGGCCGTGATAGGGATGAAGCGCCTTCGCACAGAGCGCTCGGACCTTCTCCCGCGAGTCCTTTCCTTCAAGTGTGGTCAGGTCCACCATGGACAGCGCCAGTCGCAGAGCCTGGCGCTTGGAATCGTTCTTGATTGATCGCTTGGTGAACGACGCAGCGCGTGCAACGGCGGTGACCGTGTCGACCGCGCGCATGCCAGGTCAGTTCCCGCGGGCGCGGGCAAAGAGCGCACCAAGGTTTTCGGTGTGCCGCAGCTGCACCTTGAAGTCCTGGAAGCGCTCGATGGCGTAGACCAAAAGCACTTCATCGCGGCTGTCCACCACGTACACGGCTTCAATGGGTTCGGACGGAGAGCCCTGGCCCGTGGTGGCCGAGCACACGCTGTAGCCGTGATAGCCGCTGTTGGCTTGGTCGGCATAGGCGCGCTGTTCGAGACGGCCTGCCTGGATGATCACGAGCGCACCAAGGAGGACCGCAGTGGCCCAGAGGATCGCTGCGCCGGTGCCGATGGATTGCTTGTCGTGGCGGGTGCTCATCGTCCGCTCCTCCGTGCCTGCATGCTGTCGGCCGCGATGCTGCGGTAGCCGACGTAGTTCATTTTCTTGCCGGCGTCGTCCCAAGCAAGCGCAACGAGCTCATTGTTGGTTTCGTCGATCACGTAGACGACCGACAGGGGCGTGCCGGTCACGCCGCTGGAGATCAGCATGTAGCACCCGCGCTGGCGCTGCTGCGCGCTGGCGCTGCCTGACAGCGAGACCAGCGCCAGGGCTGCCAGCAGCACGCCATTCAGCGCGATTAGGGAGAAGAACTGCGTTCGTGACATGAGGGATTCTCCTGGGTGGTGTGATGATCGGCTCGTTGGTCGTGATGTCGTGATCAATCATGAGCGGACCATGAAATCGACCCATGATCAAGCCATGGTCAATCCATGATCAATCCATATGGCTGCGCTTCACCGGATAGAGCGCCACGCCGAGCACGCCGGCGCCGATCAGGAACATGATGGCGTAGCCGAGCCATGCCGGCGCAGGACTGTTGACGCTTGGTTCGCGGGGCCCTTGGGCCAGAGCGACCCCGGTGATGAAGAGGGCAGCGACCACCGGGGCAAATCGTTCGATGCGGCTCATGACCGGACTATACCGGGCGCCTCAGGCGCCAGTGCCAGGCGCTTTCCATCGCGCACCGCGCGCACCACAGGGTGACCCGGGTCGTGATCGAGCACGATGCGCAGATCGCGATCCAGGGCTTCCTGCAGGAAGGCGCGCTTCGTCAGCATGGTCTGGTAGGGCAGCATGTCGTAGCCAAGGCTTGACGATGGATGGGCGTGGTGACGCGTGGGCATGAGGTCGCCGGGGAACGCCCATGCGCCGTCATGACCCTCGATGAAGGCGCCCTGCATGCCCCAGGTGTGACCGGGCAGCGGACGGAGTTCGATGCCCGGCAGCGGTTCCGCCCTGCCGTCGTGGAGCACGATCTGCTGCGCGATCGGGTCAAGCACCGATCGCAGGTATGTCCGTGTCATGGTGCTCTTGTTCGCGAGCGCATCCTCCCATTCGGTGCGTTGCACGTGGATGCGTGCACCCCTGAAGACCGGGGCGATCGATGCATCGGGTCCGGTCGTCAATCCAGCGGCGTGATCGAAGTGCAGGTGCGTGACGATGACGTCGGTGATTTCCCGTGGTGCTATGCCGAGCTCCGCCAGCGCATCGACCACGGTGCGGCGGGCGAGCAGCCATGCGGCGCGATCGTCGTCGCTCCACCGATCGCCATAGCCGGTCTCGACGAGCACCGTGCGTGCTCCGTCACGCAGGAGCAGCGCGTTGCACGCGAGCGGGATCCGGTTGTCGGCATCGGCTTCCACCCAGGTTGACCACTGCACCTTCGGGATCAGCCCGAACATGCCGCCGCCATCGAGCCGGAAGTCACCGGCGCGCAGCACATCGACATGCCATCGGTTCATGCGTGGTCTGCTCCGTGCGTGCTGGTCAGGGAGCCGTGTTCGGCACGGCAGGCGGCGGTGTCGGGGGCGCTGCAGCGGGTTGCGTTCCGCTTGCAGGGATGACGCGATCAGGCATGGGCGGACCGACGCGTGGATCCTCCATCGGCGGATAGACCATCACGCGCGAACGGTCGATCGAGATCGTGCCTTGCTTCTGTGCGGACGAGCCGAGGATGGCCATGCGACCGTGCGCTGGCATGCCGGGTTCCTCACGCCCGCCCACGGCGGAGCGGTCGACGAAGGTGTCCACGCGCTTTCCCTTGATGGCCACCGCGATCGCATGGTCCTTGCCATCACGCAGGCGATCGATGCCGATCTTCGAGCGCACGCCGCCATCAGGGGAGTCGCCCTCGGGAAGGCGCACGAGGAAAGCGGCGCCCGGATCATCGCATCGACCTTCGATGATCGCCAGGCAATCACCGTACGACTCATCGCTCATGAGGACTGATGGTTCGACTTCGGTGGCGGGGTTCACGAGCCGTGCATGGGGCGGGATGCCATCGAGTGGCCACGGCAGACCTGATCGTGCTGACCATCCGTGCAACGCCCCGCCATCGAACATCCGCACGACCTTCGGTGGAGGCAGTTCCGCGATCATCACGCGGCGCCACTGGATGGTGGTTCTGCCGGAGTGGACCTGGAAGGCGATGCGCCCGTCCTCATCCATGATGT
>VGXJ01000079.1 GCA_016873375.1 Phycisphaerae bacterium | reverse complement strand
CAACGGTAGCGAGCACGAAACGGGTCATGGATTTCTCCTCTCAGGACTCCGGGGCGGGGGGATGGAACACCATGCCTGCCCCAAATGGGCATGGATCAACCTTCTCCCTCGAACACAAGATCGAGGGTTGCTTGGATTGGCGCCACGCCAAGCCAAGCGAACGATTTGTCCGACTCCCGGGGCTTCCAGGCCCAGGTGTTGCGCGACAGGCGCGCAAGCTGGCGGCACGGGCTTTCCTTCCTCGTGTCGCGATGTCGGGTGGTCCCTTTTCCCAGCCCAACCGCATCCGTGGGGGATGCTGATTCACCCTAGCCCGAGTCGGAAGGTGGGCAAGCCAAGTCGCCAGTTTTTTGATGGGAAAGTCGGAACCGGGATTATGGACGATTGCAAACCTTTGCCCCGAAACGACTTGCAGCATCGTCAAGGGCCTGCGAAGACCGCCACAAAACCCTGTGTGAACGAGCCCAACCCCATGGTGCGTGTTCCTGCACTCCCCTACCCTCCGCGGACCCGGGGCCCGCGCGTGGCCTTGAGGGTCCTGCATCAACCAGAGGTGACACTACACATGGAAGCGGCCATCGCAGCACTCGGATTGCGCAAGCGATTCGGTTCATTCGACGCGGTGCAAGGCATCGATCTCGTCGTGAAGCACGGTGAAGTGCTTGGCTTCCTTGGGCCAAACGGTGCAGGCAAGAGCACCACGATGCGCATGCTCACAGGGTTCCTCACGCCGACCGCCGGCAGCGTGAGAATCTGCGGCACGGACATGCTCACCGATCCGTTGAAGGCCAAGGAGCACATGGGCTACTTGCCCGAAGGTGCGCCGTGCTATCCAGACATGACCGTTGCAGAGTTTCTCGGGTTCATCGGTGCCGTGCGGGGCTTCAGTGGCCCCGAACGAGCGCGAAGGGTCGATGCAGCGGTCGAGCGCACCAACCTGCAGGGCGTCTTTCACCAGCCGATCGAGACGCTGTCGAAAGGCTTCAAGCGCCGCGTGGGCCTGGCGCAGGCGATCCTGCACGATCCGCCGGTCCTGATCATGGACGAGCCGACCGACGGCCTGGACCCCAACCAGAAGCACCAGGTGCGCGAACTCATCCGCACTATGGCCAAGGACAAGGCGATCGTGCTGAGCACCCACATCCTCGAGGAAGTCGAGGCGGTCTGCACGCGCGCGGTCATCATCAACCGCGGCACGATCGTCTTCGACGGCACGCCGCAGGCACTCGATGGCAAGGCGCCGGCTTCGGTCGCCAAGAACCGACTGGATCATGTCTTCCGCACGCTGACGACCGCTGATACGGAGTCCCGACGATGAGCCGCCTGGCACCGATCGTTCGCCGCGAATTCACGGCGTACTTCAACACGCCGCTCGCGGCAGTCTTCCTGGTGATGTTCCTGTTCCTGACGGGGATCTTCACCTTCAATGTGGGCCAGCTCTACGAGCGCGGCCAAGCCGACCTGCGGCCCTTCTTCGACTTCAATCCCTGGCTGTTCCTCTTCCTGGTTCCCGCGATCAGCATGCGGCTCTGGGCCGAGGAACGCCGCATCGGCACGATCGAGCTGGTGACCACGCTGCCGATCTCGATCCGCGACCTGGTCGTGGGCAAGTGGCTGGCGGCGTGGGCGTTCGCGTGCGTCGCGCTCGTCCTCACCGTGCCGATTTGGCTCACGGTCGCGTACCTCGGTGAACCCGATCGTGGTGCGATCGTGGCGGGCTATGTGGGAAGTGCACTCATGGCCGGTGCGTTCCTGGCGATCGGCAGCGCACTCAGCGCCGTCACCAAGAACCAGGTCGTGGCCTTCGTGCTCTGCGCAGTGGTCTGTTTCCTGCTGCTCATGGCCGGCTATCCGGTCGTGCTTGACTTCCTGGGCGGCTGGGCGAGCCCCGGCGTGGCCGAAGCGGTCGCCAGCGTGAGCCTGCTCACGCACTTCGAGCCGATGCAGCGTGGGGTCATCGACCTGCGCGATGTGCTGTTCTTCGCAGCCGTGGTGGCCGCGTTCCTGTGGCTGAACATCCTGCTCATCGAGTGGAAGAAGGCGGACTGAGCCATGACCAACGCACGAACGATCGGGATCATCGGGGCCTTCGCCGGCGTGACCGTGGCGCTCTGCGCCTTTGCCGTGGCCAGCACGTACGCGGTCCGCGGCCTGCGCCTGGACCTGACCGAGGATCGCCTCTACTCGCTCTCCCCCGCCGTGGCACCGCTCGTGCAGCGCCTCGATGAGCCGGTGAAGCTCGACTTCTACTACTCGGCCGAGGCGGCGCAAGGCATGCCGCAGATCCAGTCCTACGCCAACCGCGTGCGCGAATTCCTGCAGGAAGTGGCGCAAGCGAGCAAGGGCCGCATCACGCTGCGCGTGATCGATCCGGCTCCCTTCAGCGAAGCGCAGGACGAGGCGCGCGCTGCGGGCATTGCGCCGCTGCGCCTTGATGGATCGGGCAAGGAGCTGATGCTCGGCTTGGTCGCGAAGAACTCCGTCGACCAAGCCGAGGCGATGCCGTTCCTCGATCCCAACAAGGAACCGTTCCTTGAATACGACGTGATGCGGCTCGTGCAATCGATCGGCAAGGTGAAGAAGCCGACGATCGGCCTCTTGTCCTCACTGCCGCTGGCCGGCGGTGGCGCAAATCCTGCCGACCCGCGCCAACCCGCCGAGCCGTGGCAGATCTACCTGCAGCTCAAGCAGCTCTATCAGGTCAAGGACATCGCCACGACCGATGCGGCACTGCCGGACGGGCTCGATGCGCTGGTCATCGTGCACCCGCGCGAACTCTCGACGGACCTCTTGCGCTCAATCGACACCTACGCGTTAAAGGGCGGTCGCATCCTTGCCTTCCTTGATCCGCACTGCGAAGCGCAGCCGTCTGAGGATCGCTTCAGCGGCGGCTCGGGCGACAAGTCGAGCGACCTGGGCCCGCTCACGCGATCCTGGGGGATCGAGTGGACCCGCAGCAAGGTGGTGGCCGACTCGACCTACGCGCAGCGTGTGCGCGTACGCAGCCAAGGGCCGGTCCAGGTCATGGACTACCTGATCTGGCTGGCCCTTCGCGAAGGTGCGCTGGCCAAGAACGATCCAAGCACGGGCCGCCTCTCGCAGATCAACACGCAGACCATGGGTGCGATCGACATCCGCGAGTCGAACAGGGCGGCCGTGAAGCCGCTCATGGAATCCAGCGCCGAGTCGATGCGGCTCGACGGCGTGCGGATCCAGTTTTTCCCGGATCCCGAGGGCTTGATGCGCGACTTCAAGCCTGAGGGCAAGCGCAATGTGCTTGCGGTGCGCGTGCAGGGGCCGATCGAGGCGGCCTACGACGAGGCGGGCAATCCGACCATCGCGCCGCCAGAATCGAGTAAGCCCGTGATGCTCGCGCCGGATGGCAGCGAGATCCCGGCGGCCCCGGCCGCACCAGCATCGGCTCCCGCCGCTTCAGCACCTGCGCCAGCGACACCGGCCGCCGCGCCCGCGCCAGCTGATGCTGCTCCGGGCAAGGGCCCCTTCCAAGATCCAGCGCCGGCCGCATCGCCAACTCCCACCCAGCCCTCACCGGCACCGGAGCAAGCCCCGACGGTGCCAGCGTCGGCACCGATTCCGCCATCACCCGCCAAGGCTCCGCGCGCCGGCACCGGCAACATCGTGATCGTGGCGGATGCCGACCTTCTCTCGGACCAGAATTGGATCGAGCAGCAACGCATGGGCAACCTCGTGCTTGGCTCGCGCGTGATGGCCGACAACGGTGCGTTCGTGCTCAACGTACTCGAGATGTTCACGGGCGACGAAGCCCTGCTGAACCTGCGCGCGCGCGGCAAGTACCAGCGCCCCTTCGACCGCGTCGAGGAAATCCGAAAGGCGGCCGAGAAGCAGTACCTCGACCGGGAGCGCGAACTGCAGAACCAGATCAGGCAGTCGGAAGCGCGGCTTACCGAGCTGCAGGCCCAGAAGACGCCGGAAAACCAGCTGATTCTCTCGCCTGAGCAGGAAGCGGAAGTCATCAAGCTCGAAGAGCAGACGCTTGCCGCGCGCAAGGAGCTTCGCTCGGTGCAGTTCAACCTCCGCCGCGAAGTCGAGGGCTTGGGTACCCGGCTGATGCTCATCAACGTGGTGGCATGGCCTCTGGTCGTGGCTGGCCTTGCGGCCATCATGCTCGCCCGCCGTTCGCACCTGCATCGAAGCACCAAGAAGGCCTGACCCATGAAGCGACCGATCCTTGCCATCAGCCTGGTCGCGGCGGCACTCGTCGCCGTGGCCATCCTCGTCAAGCCGACCGCCGAGACGGGCGAAGCCCCCCGCGGTGCACGCGAGCCCCTGGTCGCCACGCTCGCACCGCGCGCCAAGGAGATCACCGCGATCGAGCTCGTGCAGGGCACCAAGGCCCTTCGCTTGCGCAAGGATGCTGACGCGTGGGTGCTGCCCGACGCCGGAAGCTTCCGTGCCGAAACCGTGCGCGTGAACGAGATCCTCGCCGCACTCGCGAGCCTGGAAAAGATCGAGCCCATGACGAGCGTGCAAGAGCGGCTCGGTGAGCTGAGCCTGGCCTGGCCCGATGACCGGGGTGCGGCCAAGCTGGTCAAGGTGTTGGCAGGCGAGGCGCCGATCGCCGAGGTCGTGATCGGCAAGGAGCGATTGAGCCCAGAGGTACAATTCGCCAGGCTCCTGGGCGAATCACAGGCATGGAAGTGCTCTGGAATGTTTCGCAGCACGCTGGAGCTGGTGAACTACATCGACCGCCAGCTCATGACGCTGCCCAGCGGCGACCTCGACCGGTTCACGGTCGGTGGCGTCGAGTTCACGCGCGGCGACGCCGGCGCATGGACGGCCGCGCAGGTCGAGCCCGTGGCATTGCTGCTCGAGAACCAGCGCGAGAGCGCTCAGCGCACCATCCCCGAACTCCTTGCGCGCCTGGAGATCGACGATGTCCGCGCTGCCAAGGAGCATCCGGAGCACCGCCTGGTCCGCGTGATCTCCCGCTCGCGCGC
This sequence comes from Phycisphaerae bacterium, assembly GCA_016873375.1. Lineage (GTDB taxonomy): Bacteria > Planctomycetota > Phycisphaerae > Phycisphaerales > SM1A02 > SYIB01. Next base: position 2,531 of record VGXJ01000079.1, on the reverse strand, counting down.
CATCGATCTCGACATCGCGAAGGAGGGCAGCGATCTTTGGATGAGGGTGAACGTGGAGCGCCTGCCCGACCAGCCCGAGCCGACCGACGAGGTCGAGCGCGACCGCGTGACGAACCTCGACAAGGCCGGCACTCGCTGCGCAGGCTTCGAATTCAAGCTGCCGTCGTGGCGCGCGACGAGCCTGTCGGCGATCCTGTTCCCGCCGCCACCGGCACCGGTGAACGCCGATCAGCTCGCGCCCGGAACGCAGCCGACCGTGATCTCGCCTGCCGGTTCGCCTTGAGGCGTTTGCCGCGGCCGAGGCTCACGGATCCGTGCAATCTCTCAGACGCGCGCAGCTTGCCATCCTGCGCGGCGCACGCAGCCCGCGGGGCAGGATGCGGGCTCAGCGACTGAAGATCCCGACGAGTTCGGCCTTGCCGAGGACATGACCCTTCATCGCCGAGCGGAGCTCGCGTGCGGTGAAGACCTTGTCGGCGGGGAAGTCGGTATCGAGCGCGACGACCGTGAAGGTGTAGTGATGATCACCCGAGCCCTTGCCCGGCGCCGGGCCCAGATAGCCCTCGCCCTTTGACTTGCCCCAGCCGGTGAACCCCTGGCGCATGCCCTTTGGGTCATCGAGCGTGGCGGCGCGCTTCAGGCCACGCGGCAGGCCCTTGCAGTCGGCGGGGATGTTCCAGGCGATCCAGTGGATGAACTGGCCGGCATCAGGATCGTGGCAGATCAACGCGAAGGACTTCGTGCCCGCTGGCGTGCCCTCCCACGAAATCTCGGGCGAGACATTCTCGCCATCGGTCGAATACTCGACGGGAAAGCGCTCGTTGTTCTTGAATGCAGGGCTCTTTACGGTGAACTCAGCCTTGGCAGCATCCTTGGGCGCGGCATCAGCCGGCTTGGATGCATCGTTGGGCGCTGCAGGAGCGGCGCCGGGAACCGCAGGCGCCGAAGCAGGCGGCACCTGCACCGCGAGGGCCGTGATGATGGGCATCACGAACGAAGCAAGGACGATCGAGGAGAGCGTGCTCATGAGCGCAAGCGTACCGCGCGTGTGCGCTGGGGCCGTACCATCGGTGCGTGAATCCGGCCGCGGACATCAACGACGCACCGTTGAAGAGCCTGCATGTGGGCGTGACCGCAGCCATGGTGATGCGCCTGACAGGCGAGGAGGCGGCACACACGGATCCGGGCCGGACCTATGTGGGCATGCTCGATACGGGTGCAGGGCGCGACATGGCTGATCATGTTGCGAGCCATTGGCCATATGCGCGAGTGCACTTCGTGCTGCGCAAGTGGCAGCTCTGGGCATGGATGAACGCCTTGGCGATCAACTCACCCGCCTTGGGGCGGCAGGTTGTGGTCCTCGGCGCGGGTTGGAGTGCAACGGGAATCGATTGGGCGCATCACTGCATCGACTCCCGAGTCTGGGAAGTTGACCTGCACCATCAGGCCGACAAGGAGGTGCTGGTGAAGCGGCTCTTCCCGGTCGTTGCATCCCGCATCAGGATGATCGAGGCCGACCTTTCGAATCTCGGCTTGCTGCTCTCCGCCCTTCGGGCGCATGGCTGGCGTGCGGATCGCCCTACGCTTTGGATTGCCGAGGGTCTTGCGTACTACCTTGAGCCTCCACGCTTCGCTGCGCTGCTGCGTGCAGCACTTACCTTCCACACAGCCAATCGGGCCGTGGTCGAGTTCGGACTGTCGCATCACCTCCTCCGTGATGATGTCCGGACACGCACCGTCGCCTACCACAGTTACCTGGCATCGCAGATCGGCCTGCCATCCCTGCAGGCTGTCGATCCAAGCGACTTCTGCCTTCGCAGCGGAGCGATTCCGCTCGCCTGGGCCGACCCGAGTTCCATGGAACTGGCGCGCAACGGCCGCGCACTCACCTTCCGCAGTCCCGAGGACAGTGGCATGCGCATGTCCGTACTGGGGCCCGCATGACCATCACGCCGCTCGCATCGATCGACCTGCCCGTCCGAGTGCGCTATGTGGAGTGCGACCCGATGGGGGTTGTGCATCACACCGCCTATCCGGTGTGGTTTGAGATGGCGCGCACGGAACTGCTGCGCTCCAAGGGCGGCAGCTATCGCGCCATGGAAGAAGCCGGGCTCTTGCTTGCAGTAGTCAGGCTCGAGGCCCGCTACCGCGCCCCCGCGCGCTACGACGACCTGGTGACGGTGCACTGCGAACTGCTGGCGAGCGGCCCGGTGAAGATCGAGCATCGCTACCGCGTGATGCGCGAAACCACGCTGCTGGTCGAGGGCACCACGACGCTCGCATGCCTTGGACGCGACGGACGACTTCAGGCGGTGCCCGCAGGCCTGATGAGGGACTGAACGGGACGCCCCGGGTCAGCCGCAGGGACCCCAGGCCACGAGGATGATCCCCAAGTCTGCGCCATCGATCTGGCCGTCGCCGTTCAAGTCGGCTTGACCCGAGGATCCGCCCCAGTTGACGAGGATGATGCCGAGATCGGCACCGTCGACCTGCCCATTGCCGTTGAGGTCGGCGGGGCAGCTCTGGCACTG
>VGXJ01000078.1 GCA_016873375.1 Phycisphaerae bacterium | reverse complement strand
GCCGAGCTTGGCGTTCTGCCGGACCACGGTCACGATGTCGACCGCCTCGAGCTGGCGCCGCATGATCGAGAAGAGCTCGAAGCCGATGGGCATGAAGGTGCCCGCACCGCTGCCCTTGGGCCCGCCCTTGCGCTTCTTCCATGAATCGCTCACGTAGAGCGCCAGGTATCGACGGTTGCGCAGCACGCGGCAGCACTCGCCGAGCACGCGCTCCATCGCGCTGTAATACGCCCGACCGCCGTCATCGCCCGCAGCGCCGAGCTTGCCGATGCAGCGCGGGTCATCGCTGTAGTCCACATGCGTGGAGTACGGCGGATCGATGAAGACGAAGTCCACGCTCGCATCAGGCAGGCCGATCGTGCGCGCGTCGCCTTGGCGGATGTCGGGCCGCGATGGCGCCAGGTCGAACCCGATCCCCTGCCGGCCAAGGTCGCGGCAGACATCGAGCGTGGTCCCCGAACCGCACATGGGATCAAGCACCGAGTCGCCCGCGCGCGTGTAGCGCGTCAGGACCTGCCAGATCACCCACGAGGGCGTAGCGCCCAAATAATCCTTATCGCCCTGCATCCGCGAGCCGTCGCGGGCGTCGTAGTGCTGGCTGGGATACTCCCAGAGCGTGGTCGTCATGACCCGAAGCGGAGGACGGCGCATGGTTGCAGGCTAGCCGGAAGGCCAATCTCGGCTTTGACTTGCCGCGTCTGCGTCCTAGACTGAAGGTCCGTGAGGCGCCTTCGCCCCATCCTCGCTCTCTGCACTGCAGTCCTGCTGGCCACCCTCCAGCCGGCGCACTGGGCAGCCCACGCATGGGGCTTGCATGACGGCTGTGCGCAAACACAGGTCGCGAACGCTTGCTGCGAGCATGACCACGGAGATGATGCAGCCACACCATCAGGCACGGATCAGCATGACTACGACAGCGGCTCTGAGTGCGAACTCTGCGCTGCCTTGGCACTGCTGCATGCCGACTTGCCCGGCCTCTCGATCATCGCGGTGATCGATCTGACCTCTGACCGGGATGCGCCGTCGCCCGCGCAAGAGCCGACGCTCGCCCCGGCCCACGCTGCACTTGGGGCCCGCCCGCCCCCGCACCACGCCGCCTGAACCCGCGTGGTGCCCGGTCCGTGCAGGACCCCGGCGCCGTCTTTTCTCAGTCAGCACGGTTCATTCCATGCAACGACCCCGTGTCGGCCCCCGAGCCTTCACGCTGGTCGAGGTGCTCGTCGTCATCGGCGTCATCGTGATCCTGCTCGGCATCCTCCTGCCGGGACTCGCCTCGGTCCGCCGTGAGTCGCTCGCCTCGTCCTGCCTGTCCAACCTCCGCCAGATCTCCATCGCGCACCTGTCCTACATGGCAGTGCACAAGGAGCACTTTGCGGATGTCGGGCTGCCGCATGGCTCGCTCGGTGCCCCCGCGCGTTCATTCGTGAACACGCTCAAGCCATACAGCGACGAACCGCTGATGTTCAGGAGCCCGCTCGACACGAGCCCGCACTGGCCGGCGGAGCTCGGAGGCGAAGGCGAACCCATCAACACCGGACCGACGCCGCTGTACCGGCTGACGAGCTACGGCATGAACAACTACCTCTCGCGCACCTTCTCGCCGCTGGCCGCGCTTGAGGGAGCGGGCGCGGGAGCCGATGCACTGAGCCGCGTGCGCAGCCCGGACTCGACCGTGTGCTTCCTTCGCATGGTCGATCGAGGGATCTATGCGAGCAGTGACCACCCCCATGTCGAGGAGTGGGATCCCGACACCTCCTCGAGTGCCGACAGCCCATCGGTCGCCTCATCCCAGGTGCAGGTGAACTCGATCGACCGAGGCAAGCCGAGCGAATCAAGCCGCAGCACCTGGTCGTTTGTCGATGGCCGGGTGCAATCCCTCGAATTCGGGCGCCTCTTCGAGACATCCACATCCAACAGATTCGATCCCGCCATCTCGTCGGCGATGCAGTCGGGCCTCCAGTGACCCAGACCATGACCATTCGCGCAACCATTCAATCCTCCACCACCATCTCGGCCGTCCGCATGCGGCTCCCCGCAGCGCTGTTGGTCGGCGTCAGCACCGGATCCGCCGCAGCGCAGCATGTCGGCGATGTCGGTTTGACCATCGATGCAGGTCGCATCACGACCCGGGCCATCACCACCTCAGGGCTCGGGGACCAAGTGAGAGTCTTCCCCGGTGCCTTCGCGGACACTGGCGTGCCATGGTTCACCGCCAATCCAGGCTACGACGCGCCTTCGGGTGAGTTTCCCCTCAACACTCGGCTCGGCGTCCGCTTCATGGGTCCGATCCGAGTCTGGGACGGGGACTCCTTCGAGCTCACCTCGCCCTCAGGCGCGTTGGCAGGCGAGCGACTCCGGCTCTCGTTCCTGACGGCGAACGCCACCAGCGGCGCGGGTCCCTCCCCTGGCTTCGACCTGGCTGTGCAGTCCGACGGTGGCTGGCACCGACACCTCAACATGACGCTCCTTGCCGCACCGGGGTCGGCGACTCCGGAAGCAGGAACCTACGTGGTGCCACTTCAGCTCTATTCAACATCTCTACTCATTGAGGCCTCGGAGGAATTCTGGCTCGTCCTGAACGGCGGCAGCGATGCGGCCTCGTTCGCTGCAGCGCTCAGCGCGGCCATGGATGCCATGGATCCGCCGTGCATCGGCGACATCGATGCGAGTGGCGCCGTCGATGGCGCCGATCTCGGAGCTCTTCTCAGCAGTTGGGGTTCGAGCGGGCCCGCCGATCTCGACCTCAGTGGCATCGTCGACGGCGCTGACCTCGGCACGCTGCTCAGCGCGTGGGGGGTCTGTCCGTGAGCCGCTCACCCTGCACCAACGATCATTGGCATCTCCAGTGCCATCCCGTCCCCTCTAGGGGTCTTCCCTTTCTTCCCAATTCTTTTCAAGGAGTCATCATGTTTCGTTCACTGTTGATCACCACCGTCGCTTCGGCGACATTTGCCATGCCCGTGCTGGCCGAAGAAGAGCACGAGGACATCTGGGTCAGTTCATCCAACGGCATGCTCTACACCGGCGGATGGGACCATGACACTGGCGAGATCACCTCGCCGTTCCTGCGCGTCTTCAAGGCAGATATGGGCGAAGACCCCGACTTCCCCTTCAGCATCGACGAGCCGGGCATCGGGTCAGATCTCATCGGGTCCACCATCAGCTTCCGCATGCTCTCGGGACTTGGCGCATGGAATGGAAACGGCTTCAGCACCTCAAGCCAGGGCTTGACCGTCGAGTACGGCGGCACCAGCTTTAACTCGCTCCTCGGTGGGGCCTTCGACTTCTCGGTGACGCAGGGACTCGACCTGCATGCCGGCTTCACGCTCTTTGGCTCAGGTGGCGCCGATCCGGCCAACGGCATCTACCTCTCGTCGTTCGTCTTCGATTCTGCCGGGCTGCAGTCGAGCGAGGTCTTCTACATCGTCTGGAACCTCGGCATGTCCGAGGAGGATCACGACGCCGCAATCGAGTGGGTCAGCAATTCCATCCCTGCACCCGGTGCGGTGGCGCTGACTGGGCTGCTCGGCCTGGGCGGCCGGCGCTCGCGACGGCGGGACGCCTGAGGCCCACGCCCGGGCCCAGAGCCGCGAGGGGCTGACCATGAACCACGGCGCTCGGCACAGGCCGGGTGCCTTGGTTCAGGTCAGGCTCCTGCCTCCGTTCCCAGATCGCTGCAAGCAGATCGACGAATCCCAAGGCATGCGGTCGACGAAACTCCCGCGGGAGTACCGTGCCACCATGATGCCCCGTTTGCTCGCCGTCATCACTCTCCTGCTGTGCACTGCCTGCGGCGATGCTCCCCAAGGCACACCGGGCTCCAAGCTGCTGCGAGTCCAGCTTGACTGGGTCCCCGAACCTGAGTTCGGTGGCCTCTACGCGGCGCAGCAGGATGGCCTCTTCGCCGCCGCGGGGCTCTCGGTCGAGATCATCAAGGGCGGCGCGGGCACACCCACGCCGCAGCTCACCGCGGATGGCGTCTGCGACATCGGCCTGATGAGTGCCGACCAGCTGCTGCAGCTGCGCGCACGCGATGGTGCGCTCGTGGGCTTCTACGCCACCTTCATCGACACGCCCTACGCGTTGATGGCGCACGACGCCAACCCAGCGCAAAGCCTGGAGCAGCTCTGGACCGGCGGCGGCACGATCGCCGTCGAGCCGGGGCTTCCCTATGTGCGGCTCCTGCAGGCGAAGTACGGGCAGGACAAGGCGAAGTTCGTCACCTACAACGGATCGCTCTCGCTCTTCGAGTCTGATCCGACGGCCGCCACGCAGTGCTTCGCCACGGCCGAGCCGGTCACGATGAAGCTCAAGGGCGTCGCCTGCAAGAGCTTCAGCCTTCGCGAGATCTACAACCCGTATGTCGCGGTCTACGCCACGACGGAATCGACGCTCGCCTCGCGCGAGGCCGACCTGCGCGCCTTCGTCGGTGCGCTCAAGGAAGGCTGGTCCCGCTATCTGGCCGAGCCAGCCAAGTACAACCCAGCCATCGCCGCCCTGAACCCAAGCATGAGCCTCGAGGCGATGAACACCGCTGCCGAGCTCGAGCGCCCGCTCATCGCGCCCGGCGGCAACGCTTCGCTCGGCCGCATGGACGCCACCCGCTGGCAAGCAGTGCTCGACGCCCTGATCGAGACGAAGCAGCTCTCCAAGCCGCAGGATGTGAGCTCGGCGTTCCGCAACCTCGAACCAGCGGCACCTGCCGCGTCGATGCCAGCGCCATGATCGCGCGGCAGCGCTGATCGCCCCAATCTTGCTCGAGGGATCGCCCGTCGGCGTCAGTCGACGCATCCTTCGACCCGTGATCGATCCGGAGCGCCTGCCCGCGCCCAAGCGCCGTTCAGCCCCCGCTCACTGTCGCACCTTCGGCATCCGCGGGGGTACCTGCGAAACGATCCAGCAGCGGTGGCTCCACTTATCCTTGAAGTCTTCGCTCGTCGTGCGCGCGGTCACCTCGAGCACCTGAAGCCCGGCGGGGACCTGCGCAGGGTCAAGCTCGAAGCGCTTGGAATTCGTGCTGAACCAGAGTTCGCCCTCGGGTGCAAGCCACGGCTCGATCAGCCGGAAGAGCTCGGGCCAGTCGCGGTCGATGCTGAAGGAATCCACCTGCATGCGCTTGCTGTTGCTGAAGGTCGGCGGATCGCACACCACCAGGTCGAATCGCTCGCCGGTGGGCCGGGCCAGGAACTGCAGGCAATCTTCGTGCGCCAGGCCGTGCGCCGCGCCCACTTCAAACCCGTTCAGCCGAAGGTTGCGGGCCGTCCACTCTTGGTAGGTGCGGCTCATGTCGACCGTGAGCGTTCGTCGCGCACCGCCGGAAGCCGCGTAGCAGCTGAACGACCCCGTGTAGGCAAATAGGTTCAGCAGAGACTTTCCCTGCGATCGCTCGCGGATGTACTGGCGCGTCTGCCGGTGGTCCAGGAACAGCCCGACATCGAGGTAGTCGCTCAGGTTCACCTCGAACTGCAGCCCCTGCTCGCGCACCGTGCGTACCGTGGCTGCCTCATCGAAGCGCTCGTACTGGTCGAGCCCCTTCTGCCGCCGCCTGAACTTGCTGTGCAACCGCTCGGGCGTGATCGCCAGACCCTGAAGGATCTCCTGCGTGGCAAGCGCCTCGAACGCACCGCGCTTCTCATGCGTGTCGTCCTTGGTGCGATCGTAGAACCACGCGACCACATCGCCGTCGTACCAGTCCACGATCAGCGGAAACTCCGGGATGTCGCGCTCGTAGATCCTGAAGCATTCCACGTCGAAACGCCGCGCCCATTTGCGCAGGTGACGGAAGCGCTTCTCGAGCCGATTCGCAAGCATGGCGTTGGATCAACGGTATAGGATCACGCGCATGGCCGACACCGGGCGCCTTCCTGCCGCTGGCATCTCCTTCGATGGAGTCAGCATGACCTTTGCAGGGGTCCGCGCGTTCGAACCGGTCTCGATCGATGTCAAGGCCGGCTCGTTCGTGAGCATCGTCGGCACCTCTGGCTGCGGCAAGACCACGCTGCTGCGCATCGCTGCCGGGCTGGTGGTGCCGAGCGAGGGCTCCATCGACCTCGGCGGCGCGCGCCCGGGCATGTGCTTCCAGGATCCTCGGCTCCTGCCATGGCGCAATGCCATGGACAACGTCACGCTGCCGCTCGAGCTCGCAGGCGTCAGCCCGGATGAATGCCAGGACCGAGGCATCGAGATGCTCCGCATGGTGGGCATGGGCGATGCCTGGAACCGCATGCCATCGCAGCTCTCGGGGGGCATGCGCATGCGCGTTGGCCTCGCGCGCGCGCTGGTCGAGCGTCCGCCCGCCCTGCTCCTGGATGAACCCTGCAGCGCGCTCGACGAGATCACCCGCGAGACGATCAACGAACTGCTTGCCGACCTCTGGAAGGAGCTCGGCATGACCGTGTTGCTCGTCACGCACTCGCTCGCCGAGGCCGTCTACCTCGGTCGGCAGGTCGTGGTCATGACGGGTCGCCCCGGGCGCGTGGTCAGCGTGCACGGCATCCACCTGCCCAGCCGCAACCCCGAGGTACGCACCACCGTCGAGTTCGCGCAGGCACTGCAGTCGATCTACCACGACATGACGCTGCCTCGGCCGCCTGGCGGCATCGCACCGGGCAGCCTCGCCAAGCACGCCGGGGGCGAGCCATGAAGCGACTGGTCCATTCGATCTGGCCGCCGCTGGCCATGGTGGCAGCACTGCTGCTCGTCTGGGAACTCCTGGTCCTCGTCCTGCAGGTCCGTTCGTTCCTCCTGCCCGCACCCTCGGCCGTGCTGCGCGCGCTCATCGAGAACGCGGACTCGCTCTCGCGCTCCCTGGGCCTCACCGCGCTGGCGGCGGTGGGTGGGCTGGCGGTTGCCGCGATCGTCGGCACGGTCGTCGGCAGCATCGTGGCCAGCAGCCGCCTGCTCTACCGCGGCGCGTACCCAATCGCCACGCTGCTGCAGATGGTGCCGCTGGTCGCCATCGCACCGCTGCTCGTGATCTGGTTCGGCTACGGCGTCAGGAGTGCCTTGGCCAGTGCCGCCATCGTCAGCGTCTTCCCAGTCATCGCCAACACGGTCGATGGACTCCGTTCCACCGACCCCAACCTGCGCGAACTCTTCAGGCTCTACGGCGCCAGCCGCTCCATCACTTGGTGGAAGCTCGCACTCCCGTGGGCCGTCCCGAACATCGTGACCGGCCTGCGCATCGCCAGCGGCCTGGCCGTCATCGGTGCGATCGTGGGCGAGTTCGTCAGCGGCTACGCAGGTGCCGATGCGCCGCTGGGCGTCGTGGTCCTCTCGTCGCTTCGCGAAGCGCGGACCGACCTCGTCTTTGCAGCCGTGGCGCTGGGAGCGCTTGTGGGATTCGTGCTCTTTGGCGTCGTGAGCACATTCGGCTGGCTGCTGATGCGTGGACGTGCCTGAAGGTGAGCGCCGGCGGCTCATGCTGCTCGGAGAGTCGTCGCTGCCCAGTCAGCCCGCGGCAGATCGGTCCGATCAGGGCGGTGCATCCATCTCGAAGACGCACTCCATGACTGACCACCACTCCCCG
>VGXJ01000077.1 GCA_016873375.1 Phycisphaerae bacterium | reverse complement strand
AGGTGAGCGCCGGCGGCTCATGCTGCTCGGAGAGTCGTCGCTGCCCAGTCAGCCCGCGGCAGATCGGTCCGATCAGGGCGGTGCATCCATCTCGAAGACGCACTCCATGACTGACCACCACTCCCCGCCGCGTGCCGCCGGTGCGCGGCGCTGGAAGGTGCGCATCAGTGACTCCCACTCCTTCACACGGGGCTCCTCTGCGTACCTCTGGTAGTCGCGAGCCGGGTCGAATCCGTCAGCCGCGTCGTAGGTCATGAAGAGTCTCGTGCCGCTGATCCAGATGCGCATGTTGGACAGTCCGAGTCCGCGCAACCCCGAGGCCACCTCGGGCCAGATGCGCTGATGCAGCCTTCGGTATTCAGCGATGCGTGCAGCGTCATCCACAAGATCAATGCACTGCGCGAAAGTCGGCATGCGGGGAGCGTAGTGATGGCTGCACCATGCACCCGTTGGCGTGGTTCCGGCGACCAGCCGGATCAGCCTCGCGCCGGTCCGAAGCAGTTGCGTCGGCTCGACGCCGGCTCGCGGGCGGCCACGGCCCTCGCCATCCATCGACCCCTGCGGCCCACGCGGCTACCTGCTGACCGGCTCCGTACCGGCGCCCGGCTGCCAGCTGCTTGGGCCGGGTCTGCCCCTCCATGCCAACCGACGGCATGGATTAAAGTCCCATAAATCATCCGACAACTTCGCGAAATGTTTCACGAACTCGGCGCTCCCAAATGACCCCTAGGCTCGTGCCAATCGTCACGAACCCAGTCCTTCCTTGCCGATGCGATGGAGTCCGGTACACTCCGACCCCTCAAAAATGCGGCACCCCACGGGGCCGCCCCCCCCCGTCCTGAACACGGAAGACACGAACCAATGAAGCTCTCATCGTTCATCGTTCCCGCCCTGGCGGCCTTCGCCGCCACTGCCTCGGCCATGGCCGGCGAGGCCGACCTCAAGCTGCCGGATGTCAACACCGTGACCTTCGGTGGCGACCTCACCGGCAAGCACCTCATGATGGGTGGCTTGGTGGTCGCCGTCCTGGGGGCCCTCTTCGGCCTGGTCCAGTACAAGCAGACCGTCGCCCTGCCTGCCCACAAGAGCATGCTGGCCGTCTCCAACATCATCTGGGAGACCTGCAAGAGCTACATCATCCAGCAGGGCAAGTACCTGTCGGTGCTGTGGATCCTGATCGCCGGCGCGATCATCTTCTACTTCGGCTACCTCGAGCACAAGAGCTTCCGTGACGTCACCGTCATCCTGCTCGCCTCGATCCTCGGCATCCTCGGCAGCTACGGCGTGTCGTGGTTCGGCATCCGCATCAACACGCAGGCCAACAGCCGCGCGGCGTTCGCCAGCCTCAAGGGCTACCCGCTGCCCGTGCTGGGCATCCCGCTCAAGTCGGGCATGTCGATCGGCATGCTGCTCGTGTCGGTCGAGCTCTTCTTCATGATCTGCATCCTCTGCTTCCTCCCGGCAGAGCTCGTCGGCCCCTCGTTCATCGGCTTCGCCATCGGCGAATCGCTCGGTGCGTCGGCCCTGCGCATCTGCGGCGGCATCTTCACCAAGATCGCCGACATCGGCGCCGACCTGATGAAGATCGTCTTCAAGCTCCCCGAGGACGACCCGAAGAACCCCGGCGTAATCGCCGACTGCACCGGCGACAACGCGGGCGACTCGGTCGGCCCCACCGCCGACGGCTTCGAGACCTACGGCGTCACCGGCGTGGCCCTGATCGCGTTCCTTGCCTATTCGCTGGGCAACATCGGCAACGCCGGCGAGATGTGCGGCAAGCTCATCGTGTGGCTCTTCGCCATGCGCGCGCTCATGATCGTCACCTCGCTCGCGAGCTACTTCATCAACGAGGCGATCAGCAAGGCCCGCTACGCCACCCTGAAGGACTTCCATGAGGAAGCCCCGCTCACCTGGCTCGTCTGGATCACCTCGATCATCTCGATCATCGTGACCTTCGTCGCCAGCAAGTGGCTGCTCGGCGGCATCGAGTACAACGGCCAGAAGCTCGAGAATCTCTGGTGGGCGCTCAGCGTCATCATCAGCTGCGGCACCATCGCCGGCGCGCTGATCCCCGAGTTCACCAAGGTGTTCACCTCGACCACCTCGGGCCATGTCGACGAAGTCGTGAACGCCAGCAAGCAGGGTGGCGCGTCGCTCAACATCCTGTCGGGCTTCGTCGCCGGCAACTACTCGGCGTTCTGGAAGGGCCTCGTCATCGCCGGCCTGATGGCGATCGGCTGGTACTTCTCGACGAACAAGGATGTCGCGGCGCTCATGCCCGAGGCATACTCGTTCGCCGGCCCGATCTTCGCCTTCGGCCTCATCGCCTTCGGCTTCCTCGGCATGGGCCCCGTCACCATCGCGGTCGACAGCTTCGGTCCGGTGACCGACAACGCCCAGTCGGTGTACGAGCTCAGCCGCATCGAGGCGCAGCCCGGCATCAAGGACGAGATCAAGCGCGACTTCGGCTTCACGCCTGACTTCGAGAGCGCCAAGCACACCCTCGAGAAGGGCGACGGCGCCGGCAATACCTTCAAGGCCACCGCGAAGCCCGTGCTCATCGGCACGGCCGTCGTCGGTGCGACCACGATGGTGTTCGGCATCATCCTGGCCCTGATCAAGTCGGTCGCCCCGGCCGATGCCACGGTCGCCCAGCTCAAGGACGCCTCGACCTTCGTGATCGGCAAGCTCTCGATCGTGACCCCCGAGATCCTCTTGGGCCTCCTCATCGGCGGCGCAGTCATCTACTGGTTCACCGGTGCGGCCACGCAGGCCGTCGTCACGGGTGCTTACCGCGCGGTGGTGTTCATCAAGGAGAACATCAACCTCGACAAGGCCGAAGCCAGCATCGATGACGCCAAGAAGGTCGTCGAGATCTGCACCGTCTACGCGCAGAAGGGCATGACCAACATCTTCATGGTCGTCTTCTTCTTCGCGCTGGGCCTGCCCTTCTTCGACCCCTACTTCTTCATCGGCTACCTCGTCGCGATGGCGTTCTTCGGGCTGTACCAGGCCATCTTCATGGCCAACGCCGGCGGCGCCTGGGACAACGCCAAGAAGATCGTCGAAGTGAACCTGCGCGCCAAGGGCACCGACCTGCACGCGGCGACCGTCGTCGGTGACACCGTCGGCGACCCCTTCAAGGACACCAGCTCGGTGGCCCTGAACCCCGTCATCAAGTTCACGACCCTCTTCGGCCTGCTCGCCGTCGAGATCGCGATCGCGATGAAGGACCACCCCGCCAAGGTGTGGATCGGCGTGGGCTGCAGCCTGATCGCCTGCTTCTTCGTCTGGCGCAGCTTCTACGGCATGCGCATCCCGACCGACGCGAAGTGATCGCGCCGGAGCCACCTGGCTGATCTCGAAGGCCGCCCCCATGGGCGGCCTTCTTTCGTTTGGGCTGAACGCGTCGTCCCTATACTCCTTCCGTGCGTGCTGCCCTGCTCATCGCCCTTGCCTGCGCCGTCCTCCCCGAGGCCGACGCCGCGTCGGGCGGCATGCTGCGCGAGGCGGGCGCATGGCTCGCCAGCAACGGCGCCCTCGCCATCTTCATCGCCTTCGTCCTCTGCGGCATCGGCCTGCACCTGAGCGAGGACTTCATCCTGATTCCGGCGGGGATCGGCACGGTCACGGCGGCCGGCACCGTCGACTGGCCGCTCTTTGCCGAGTACGGCATCGCGGCGTGGGCAGGCATCATCGTCGGCGATGTCGGCTGGGTCTGGATGTGCCGGCACTTCGGCGCGCGGCTCATCGGCAGCCGCCGCGTGCTCAAGCTCATCGGCCCGCGCACGCTGCTCGAGGTGAAGTGGCAGATGGACAAGCGCGGCGCGATTGCGCTGCTCATCGCGCGGTTCATCCCGGGCGCGCGCACGCCGATGATCACCGTGAGCGGGCTCATGCACCTGGCGTGGTGGAAGGTGCTGCTCGTCGAGATGTGCGGCGTGGCGATCACCGCGCCTGCGCAGATGCTCATCGGCGTCGGCGTGGCCAAGCTCGGCCGGCAGTTCGAGTCCGATGCGCACCGATGGATGCTTTACATCGCGGCCACGCTGGCCGTGGCGGCCCTGATGTTCGGCATCCACCTCGTGATCGCCCAGCGCGCCAAGGGCAAGGACAAGCCGCGCGTGAGCGTGAAGTGGCTTGATTCACTGCGCCAATCGGTTGCCCGGAAGCCCGCCGCGAGGTAGGATTCCCGCCCCGCAGGCGTACGCGGGGCATGACATCCTGACGGGCGAATACTCAAGTGGCCAACGAGGGCAGACTGTAAATCTGCTGGCTTATGCCTACGGGGGTTCGAATCCCTCTTCGCCCATTCCGTTCGAGAGCGCGGCCACCTGCGGTGGGCGCGCTCTCTCACTTCATGGGCGCAGTGCGTGCCGGCTTCGCCGGCCCGCGCGCGGCTGGCGCCGCGCCGGGCTTTCGCGCCCGCTGCGCGGGCGACGAATCCCTTGATCGACACACCGTTCGAGAGCGCGGCCACCTGCGGTGGGCGCGCTCTCTCGCTTCATGGGCGCAGGGCGTCCCGGCTGCCGCCGCGCCGGGTGGCATTGACGATCCAGTCCTTCAGCTGGACTTCGTCGAAAGCCTGTGCTCAGGCCCCAAAGACCGCCCGTCTGAAAGGGACAGATGGTGTCCCTCGCCCCACCCAACCCCGCCTCGACACGGAAGTAGGCTTGACCTCACTCATGTCCGCCCACCTCACCGTCCTGGTCTCGCTCGGGCTTGCCATCCTGCTCAGCCCCGAGAACCTGCTGATCGGGCTTGTGATAGCCAGCGACAAGAAGTCGCCAAGGTTCGCCGCCCTCATGTACGCCGTCGGCGCGCTCGGTGGGCTCGCGCTCGGCCTGACCATCGGCTTCATGGTCGCACCACCGCCCGTGACCGAGGGCGCGCCCGTGCATCACACCTGGACGCAGTTCATCGTGCGCGCGCTGATCGCGGGCCTGCTCGTGGGAGTCGGACTGCAGCGCGCGGTCAACGCAGTGCGGCGTGCACCGATCGCCGATGAAGAGGCCGTCGAGGCCGGCGCCTCGAAGCCCAGCATCGCCTCGCGCGTGAAGCTCTGGTTTGCCGAGCGCTTCAAGGGACTCGGCGGCCGCGAGATCCCGGCATGGCGTCGCGGGCTTCGCTCGGGGGTCATCGGGTTCGCGACCATGGGCATCCACCCCAAGTGCCTCTCGGTCTCGATCGCCGCGGGGCACCAGGCGATGCAGATCGCGGGCGAAGGCGACCGATCGCTCGGTCTCGCGCTCTTCGCCGCCGTGGCACTCACACCATCCTGCACGCCGCTCATCGTCGAACTCGTGCGCCCCGGCGGCAGCGCGGCGATCAAGGCCTCGTGCGAAGCCTTCATGAAGACCAATGGACGCTGGATCGCCGCCGTACTGCTGCTGGGGGCCGGCGCCTTCGTCGCGTGGAACGCAGCACACTCGATGCCCTGAGCGCCATCCGACGTCGCAGCCCCCAGTGCCGCGAGGTGCATGAAGATGGGTGTCCCGAGCATGAAGAGGTCACTGGCGCCGTGAGTCGGCCGGCAGCCGTGCGAATCATCGCGATGGCGCGGGGATCCGTTCGATCGGGCGAGGGAACCAGAATGTCCGGCACGAGCGGATCCTGCGGCCAGACCACCTCGGGCTCATCGAGCACGGCGATCGACGACCCGTCGGCGCTCCAGCGCACGCTCGACGATCCGACACCAGCGTTATCCAGATCCATGCTGACTGGATCGCGCTCCACGACCGCAGGTGCCACCACCTGCACGCGTGGTGCATCGAGCCCGGTCACACCTGAGCCCGGCGCACGATCACTCTGCGAACCAGCGATCGATCGATCCACTGGGAGCGAACCAGACCCAGTCGCAGGGCGCGGGCTCAGCTGATCCCCCGCGCGAGGATCGAGGCGATGTGGTGGCCGACAGTCCACGGCCGTCCTGAGTGATCGCACCACCCTGATCAATCAGGTCAGCTCCCACGCTCCACACCCGGAACTCGCTGCCCTCGCCCTTCATCTGCACAGGCTGACCAGACCACGGATCCTTGGGAACCGAAGCAAGGAAGGCGGGAACAAGGTCGGCCGTGCGCGCCGGCCATGCTGCATGCGCCAGCTTGAATCGCGCGCATGCCGCAGCGGTGTCCACCGCTTCGCGCTGCGCACGATCGGCTGCAAAGCTCCAGTTCACGCGTTCCAGTGCTGGCATGAGCAGCGCCGCGATCAGGTATCGCGACTTCACCACCCAATCACCCGAACGCAGCGGTATATCGGTCTGCGTCGGCGGTGCATCGTGGAGTTCGCGCAAGGTCCAGGCCTTGCGTGCGAGCAATTCATCGCTCCACGCGTCGTAGAACTCCATGAGTTCGCGCCGATCCGCCACCCACATCGCGGCCGCGGGCCCCGTCAGCACCAGCATGGAGGTTGCCACGGCATCATCCCCCGAACCGTTGACGGAGCCATCGCCGAGGCCTTCAAGCATCATCAGGTTGGCGGCTGAGGGATTGAACCAACCGCCACCGTGGCCGTCGTCGGTGTACATCCACTGCACGGCATCCTCGAACCCGATGCGCTCGCTCTGCAGATCCATCTCGGTCAACGCCTTGGGGACCGATCGGAGCGACTGCTGCAGGCGCACCAGATCGGCGTCGGTGAAGGCCTCGGGCATCGATTCGAGCAGCATCGTCGCACGGCTGCACGCCACCGAACGCATGGCCATCGCCACCAGATCGCAGATCAGGAAGCGCGGCTGCTGCACCTGCACCGACAGCGCGATGATGGCAGCAAGGTCATCGACCGCCGCGCTGCCTTGGCCGCGGCTCGCCGCCACCGTCGCATCGAGCGCCAAGATCCTCGCTGCTTGCCGAATCGACGCCAGATGCGGCAAGAGCACACCGAATGCGCGGAACGGCTGCTGGGTGTCCGCGAAGAACTGGCGACTGTTCGCGACCGTGCTCTCGCTGAACACCGCTCGATCGGCCTCGGTGAGCGGCTCGGTGAGCGGCATGCCAAGCACTGGCAGCTTCGTCGCCACCCGCAGGGCGGCAAGATCAGCCGCGTGTGCATCGCACCATGCACGCTGCTCATCCCATGTGGCCCCCTGCTCATCGGCCGGCGCGCGGCCGGGCCAGCCCGCACCACCATCGATCCGGTCCGTCGCCACATTCGCATCGTCCGCATGTTCCGTGAGCCCCAGGCGCGGCAGGATCTCGCGGTAGCGCGGCCATGCCACATCCTCGGCACGGGCCGGCTTGGGCAGGACATCAGCCAACCGCGCCAACGGATCGAACGACACACGCGGCCCATTCGCTGCCAAGTAAAGCCCGAACAGGACATACACCGCAGCCACCGTGCCAACACCCAAGGCTGCGAACCGGAACATCTGGCCAAGCGCCCGATTGATCGGTGATCGCTTGGCGATCGCAGCAGCGCGCAGGGCACGCGCCGATGCCTTCGCATCGCCATACGCGGCGATCGCCGCTGCGGGCGCTGTCCCCGCCGCAAGCGCCTCGACAAAGTGCGACGCCAGCTCGCGGCGCACTTCGTCACGCTCAGCGCGTCGCAGCCGCGTGGCCCTGACGACGCGCTCGATGAGTGCGGCGATCTGGGCGGGCAGCGCCTGGCCCATGGCTTCGG
>VGXJ01000076.1 GCA_016873375.1 Phycisphaerae bacterium | reverse complement strand
ATGTCTTCCAGCTCCTGCAGGGCAATGCGCATGCGCTGGGCTGCGGCAGCCGTGCGATTCCCGTGATGGCGGATGCCCTCGGTCCGGTGGCGATCGCGAGCGCGCCTGCACCTGTCGACATCGTCTTCATGGATCCTCCGTTCACGATGATGCGCGAGGAGCTCGGCCTGGCTCGCGTCAAGGCGCAGCTCGCTGCGTGCGTGCCCGTCATGAAACCCAAGTCGTTCCTCGTCGTGCGCTCGCCGGACCAACCCGTGGCCGCCGAGTGGGCGATCCCGGGGCTTGCCGGCCCCGAGGTGCACCACTACGGCAGCGAGCAGTGGGTGATGCTCTTCGCCCCGCAGGCCAAGGACTGATGGTCGATCTGGGCGGCAGCTTTCCGCACAGCCTGCGCAGGCACGCGCGGTGGACGACCTTGGCCGGCGCACCTGCCGTCGTGATGCATCCCGATCACGACGAGGGGCACTCGCCATCGCTGCGCGCGGTGCCATGGGTGCTCTGGTTCCACGGCCGCACGGTCAACAAGGAGCTCGATCCGGGGCGCTACCTGCGATGGCTGCGTGCGGGGATCGGCTGCGTGGCGGTTGACCTGCCAGGGCATGGCGAGCGGATCGATCCCCCGCTGCAGGCACCAAGCCGCGTCCTAGACGTGGTGCGCCGTGCCGAGGCCGAGATCGACGCCATCGTCGGGTGCGTGCGGCAACTCGACGGCTTCGATCCCGACCGCATGGGCCTTGGCGGCATGAGCGCCGGTGGCATGGTGTCGATGGTGCGGCTCTGCCGAGCGCACGCCTTCATGGGGGTGCTGCTCGAGAGCACGACCGGTGACTGGAGCGAGCGCGTGGCTGGTGCGGCCTGGCCGATGGACCTCGTGCGGGCCTTGAATCCCATCGATCATCTTGCGGCGTGGCGGGAGGTTCCCGTGCTGGCGATCCACTCGGAGCTCGACCAATGGGTGCCCATCGACGGCCAGCGCCGCTTCCTCGACGCGCTGCGTTCGCGCGCGGTGCACCAAGAGCGCATCGAACTGCTTGCCTTCGCGTCTACCGGTGCGCCCTTCGAGCATTCGGGATTCGGTCGCATGGGCGCCATCGCCAAGGATGCGGGCACCGCGTTCTGGCTGCGCACCTTCGGACTCGACGCGAAACCGCGCGCCTGACGCGGCGCTTCAGGGCTTCGGCGGGCTCGCGGACCGCGCCGCCGCCTTGCGGGCAGCGAACCCGATCGGATTCTCCCCAGCCCAGATGGCATCGCCTGCACCGCTGGCCACGATCTGCTTGACGAAGGCCTGGTACTGCCGATCGAGTTCGCGCTCGTCGACCTTGAAGTACTGGCTCAGCACCAGGCGGCCCGGCATCAGGCGCGAGCGCCGCACGAGGCCCATGCGATCGGCCATGCGGCCGGTGGCGGCATCATTGATGAGTTGCTGGAACGCGGCCCGGTAGAGCCCACCCTCGCCCTCGTTCAGGAAGTTCATGAGGGCCCACACCTGCGCGTAGTAACTCAATAGCGAGTCGCGGCCATCGCCGAGGAACGACTGCGGCGTGCCGCTGACGAGCTGGCCAAGCGAGACCATGCGCCCCTCGCGCACCACGCTGCGCAGTTCGCTGAAGCGCTCGAGGTTCCGCCACGGCAGGAACTCGATCGTCGTGCGCTCGTTGCGCATGCGATGGCCCTCCATGAAGGTGGCCAAGCCCTCTTCCATCCAGGGCGGCAGCTGCTCGACGAAGGTCGTCTGCGTGTACTGGTGCCAGCCTTCGTGCGCCACGATGAAGAGGGTGTCGACGGGCCCGATGTCGTAGAGCACCGCGCGGCCCTCGATCGTGTAGCCGCCACGCCCCATGCCCAGATAGAGCTCGGCACTGTCGCGGAGTGCCTCGCGCGTGTACTGCTCCCACTGCGAGCGCTTGCCGAAGATGAAGGTGTCGATCGAACGTCGTGGTTCGGGCAGCGCCCCGAGTGCCGAGCGGTAGTGCTGCATCGCCTGCCACGCGAAGCGCGGCAGCGTGTCGGCGAGCCATCGATCACGGACGACGACGTGGATCGAAAGCCCAGGAAGGCGCACGATGCTCCCCTGCGCGCCACCGAACACCCATG
Organism: Phycisphaerae bacterium; assembly: GCA_016873375.1. GTDB lineage: Bacteria > Planctomycetota > Phycisphaerae > Phycisphaerales > SM1A02 > SYIB01. Next base: position 5,529 of record VGXJ01000076.1, on the reverse strand, counting down.
GCTCGATGGTGGGCTGCGGCATCGCCATGAGCACGGGCTGGGGCCGAATGGCCCCGGGCGTGGCTTCAATGGCAGGAGCCGACGGCGGTACCGTGGCGCACGCAGCAGTCGCCAGCGCGATCAGCACCGATGCGGCAAGACCGCACTGGGCGAGCGCACCTAGCCGAGCCCAGACGACCGGCAGGCATCGTGCGCGCGCGCTCATGCGGGTGCACCCAGTGCGGCGAGGGCGCTTCGGGCAGCATCGAGATCCGACTGCGCCTGCGCGCACTTCGCGCGGGTCTCCTCGACCACCGCGGGCGGAGCCTTGGCCACATAGCCCGCGTTGCCGAGCTTGGCCTCGAAGCCGGCGATCGCACGCTCGCGTTCAGCGATGAGCTTGGAGAGGCGCTCGCGCTCGGCACCGGCATCGACGGCATCGACCACATTCGTCAGCCAGAGTTCCTCGCCCTCGTGCGCAAGGGCCAGCGCACCAGCGGGGCGGCTTCCCGACATCGGCTCGACGCGGTCGAGGCCCGCGAGCGTCTGCACGATCCCCTCCCCGGCGTGGATCGTGGCCATCGCTGAAGCCGCTGCATGCAGCGTGATGCGGCGCTTGGGATCGACCTTCCGCTCGCCGCGGAGGTTGCGGATCGCCAGAACCAGCGCCTGCACGCGCTCCATGTCGCGCAGGGCGCCTGCATCGATGAGCGCAGCATCGGGACGCGGCCACATCGCCGCGGTGCACAGGGCGCTCGGCGGCAGTTCAAGTCCCCGCACACCTGCACCGCCCGCCTGCTGCACGGCGGGCCACAGGGTCTCGGTGACGAAGGGCATCACTGGATGCATGAGGCGGAGCAGTCCATCGAGCACCGATCGCAAGCACTGCTGCTGGAGCGGATCGGCCTTGACGGTCGGCTTGATCGATTCGAGGTACCAGTCGCAGAAGTCGCGCCAGACGACGTCGTAGAGCGCATCGCCCACTTCGTTGAAGCGGTAGTCGGCGATCGAGGCATCGATCGAGGCCACGGCCTGGGCGAGGCGCGCCAGCATCCAACGATCGGCCATGGATGCCGGTGCCGACGCCGCGAGCTCCGCCGGTCGGCCTTCGGGCAGGTTCGCCAGCGCAAAGCGCGTGGCGTTCCAGAGCTTGTTCGCGAAGTTGCGTCCGGTGTCGAAGCGTGCGCTCGTGTTGCGGGCCAGCGGCTGGTCATCTCCGGGTTCGGCGTTGCCGGTGGCCGCACCATACGCGCTGACCATGCGCTTGCCGGGAGCCTTCGGGCTCTCCTGCACGGGTGCCGCCACGGTGTGGCCGCTCTGGGTCACGATGGTCTTGGGCGTGAAGGTCTCACCCGTGTGCGGGCAGACCATGTCGACCGGGAGCCGCACATCTTGCGTGGACGTCGACATCTGCACCAGCGTGAAGCGCAAGGCATCGGCCCCGTGGCTGTGGATCACATCGCGCGGGTCGAGGCCGTTGCCAAGGCTCTTCGACATCTTCTGCCCGAAGCCGTCCTGCACGACGCTGTGAATGAAGACATGGCGGAACGGCACGCGCCCGCCCAGGAAATACCGATTGAACATCACCATGCGGCTCACCCACAGCGTGATGATTTCGCGCGCGGTGCTGAGCACGGCGCTCGGGTTGAACTCCTCAAGCAGGCCAGCCATGTCGAAGGCAGCCGGATTGGGCCAGCCGAGCGTGGAGAGCGGCCAGAGCGCGCTTGAGAACCAGGTGTCGAGCACATCGGGATCGCGCACGAAGCCGTGCGCCTCGAGCGCCACACCGGCCGCATCGGTGAGCGTGCAGACGTGAAGGTCGAACTCACCCGAGGTCGCCGCCTGTGCACTGACCTGCGTGCCATCGGCAACGCGGACGATGGCCAGCGCGGCGTCGGCGGTGGGATGGAGAATGTGACCGACCCCCGAAGCCGCCAGATCGATCCCGCCCGCTGCCCCGTGCACACGCTTGGTCCAGACTGGGATGCGATGCCCCCACCACAGTTGGCGGCTGATGCACCAGTCCCGGAGGTGTTCATGCCACTGCTGGAAGGTCTTGGCGTAGCGGGCCGGGAAGAACCGCAGTTCCCCATCGCCCACGGCGCCTGAGCGTGGCGCGATGTCCCCGGGCCACGCACCGTCGACTTGATCAGGAACCATCGCGCGCAGCGCAGCCCCGCGGAGCCGGTCGTCCGTCACGCGCACATACCACTGATCGCTCAGGTACGGCTCGACTGGGACATGGCTTCGGTAGGAGTGTCCGACGCTGTGCCGGTACGGGCGCGCTTCCTCGAGCAGGCCATTGGCCTTGAACCAGGCCACGATCGCTGCGCGGGCGGCCTCGCGCGACATGCCGACGAAGGCCCGCGCCGAGTCGCTCACGTCGCTCCAGCCATGGCGATCGCTGATGGATCCATCGGGCGCCATGATGTTGATCGCGGTGAGTCCGTGGCGTCGGCCGATCTCCCAGTCGTTGGCGTCGTGCGCGGGGGTGACCTTGAGGAACCCCGTGGCGAACTGCGCCTTCGGATCGGCTGGATCGCCACCCATCGAGGCAGGCATGACCACATAGTCATCTTCGACGATCGGGATCTCGCGCCCCACGATCGGCAGGCGAAGCCGCTTGCCACGCAGCGCTGCAGCCCGCGGATCGCGCGGGTTCACCGCCACCGCGGTGTCTCCGAGCATGGTCTCGGGCCGCGTGGTCGCCACGGTGACATGGCCGGAGCCGTCGGCGAGCGGGTAGCGCAGGTACCAGAAGTGCCCATCCACCTCGTGCATCTCGACTTCATCGTCGGCGAGGGCGGTCTGAGAGACCGGATCCCAGTTCACCAGCCGCTTTCCTCGATCGATGAGCCCATCGGAGAAAAGACGGAAGAACGCCTCGCGCACCGCCGTGGCGCAGACCGGATCCATCGTGAAGCGCGTGCGTTCGACATCGCAGCTCGAGCCCATGGCCTTGAGCTGCAGCAGGATGACGGCTTCGTACTCGTCCTTCCACTCCTGCACCTTCTGGATGAAGGCCTCGCGCGTGAAGTCCGTGCGCCGCTTGCCCTGCATGAGCAGTCGCTTCTCGACGACCGTCTGCGTGGCGATGCCGGCGTGGTCGGTCCCAGGCATCCACAGGGTCTCGAAGCCCCGCATGCGGTGCACGCGCGCCAGGACATCCTGCAGCGTGTTGTTCAGGGCGTGGCCCAGGTGCAGCGCAGCCGTGACATTGGGAGGAGGAATGAAGATCGAGTATGGCGCACGACCGGTGCCGGTCGTAGCGTGGAAGCAGTGCGCCGACTCCCAGCGCTGCGTGACCGCGGCCTCATGCTCCCGCGGGGAGTAGGATTTGGGCAAGGCTGCGGACGTCGATGCGGGAGCGGCCTGGGACATGAACCACGGATCATATCCACGCCCCATGTCGTACCTGCCACGGATCTCCACGCGGAGCACCGTGCACGGACGCGCCGTGCTTCTGGTCATGATCGCATGCTGGAGCGTTGTCGGCTGCGACCGTGCGGCGCCGCCCAGCCCGGCGCAGGTGGACATGCCAGCCTCGGCTGCAGCCATCGAGACCTACCTTCGCGAGGGGCGTCCTGACGAGGCGATGCGCATCGCGGATCGGCTTCGGGAACTTGAACCTCACAGCGCGCTCGCCGCCGAGTTGCAGGCCCGGGCGCTGCTGATGGCCGCAACGCACGATGCAGAGCGAGGGCTCGACCCCCTGCCTCGGCGCCGAGATGCGCTTGACCGCTACGCCGACGCCTGTGCACTGGCCCCGCGCGAGGCTGGACTCTGGCGATCGCGTGGTGTTGCCGCCGACATGGTCGGCGAAACCGCACAGGCCATCGAGTGCTACGAGGCGGCAGCGTTCCTGGATCCATCGTCGATGCAGGATCGACTGCTCCTGGGATTGGCGCACTTGCGACAGCGCGAGTTCGAGCAAGCCCGGCGCGCGCTTGACAGCGCCCAGCGACTCGCGCCTGACTCGCCATGGCCGGTCTCCGCCCAGGCAAGCCTGAGTGCCGAGCTCGGAGCATTCGATGAAGCGATCGCGCTGGCGCGGAGCGCCGTGGCGATGGCGCCGTCGGAGGCTGGCCTGACCGTGAACCTGGGCAAGGTGCTCAGGCAGTCCGGTGCTCCTGGCAAGGCCATCGACGTGCTGACGGCCCTGGCGCCCGAGCAGCGTCTGCAGCGAGGCGCGACCGAGGAACTTGCCCTGTCGATGCTCGACCTTGAGCGGGTGACCGACGCCGCACGAGCTTGGAACGACTGTGCGCTCGCTTCACCCAACGATGCGCTGGCCGCCTCTCAGGCAGGCCGACTGTGGCTGCGCGCGGGCGATCGTGCACAAGCGCGGGCGTGCGTTGATCTCGCTCGCGTGGCGCAGCCCGAGGGCACGATCGCGAACGACTTGCAACGGCTCCTTGATGAAAGCATGCAGTCGCCGACTGCACCATGATCGATCCATGACGGGCCGGTGATCGAGCCTTGACCTGGCGGGGATCATGACTGCTTGGACGCAGCCCTCGATCACGCGAGTACGCGACCACCATCGACCTTGACGACCGTGCCGGTGACGAACCGCGCCTCGAGCGCCAACCAGCACACCGCCCCAGCCGCGTCCTGGGGCGTGCCGGGGCGCGCCAGAGGGATCCGGGCTTCGTAGCGGGCACGCTCGGCGGCATCGGCCTGCTCGTCCCACTCGACCACTCCGGGGGAAACGCCGTTCACGCGGACAGTCGGTGCGAGGTCGATGGCCAGCGCTTCCACCAGACCATGCAGCGCAGCCTTGCCCATCAGGGAGGCAGCGCGACCTGCGCGAGGCCGGCCCAACGCGTGAATGTCGAGCATAGCCACGACCGACGCATCGCCGTGCTCCTCCTTCGCGCGGCACAGTGCCGGAAGCAGCGCCTGCGTCAGCAGCAGCGGAGCCGTGGCGTGCACGGCGAGCGACGACTCGATCACGGCTCGCTCGATCGAGCCCAACGGCGTTGACTCGTAGGAACTCGCGTTGTGCACGAGCGTGCGAAGGCTCGCCCCGGCAGCCTCGCACACGGCAGCCATGCCCTGGTCAGTCGTGATGTCGGCATGCAGCGCGGTGATCGAACCGCCGCCGCAGGCGATGGACCCGAAGGACCGTGCACGCACTGCGTCCCGCGAGGTGACCAGCACATGCATGCCACGCGCCGCCAAGGCCCCTGCGATCACGCGCCCGACTCGGTGCGTTCCGCCCGTGACGACGGCTCGGGGCATCATGGGCAGATCTCGCTTGAGTGCATGCAGCAAGCATACGGCTCTGCCGTGTTCGTTCCGTACACTCCATGCATGAGCGCCCATCGGCGACCGAAGCACCCCTTCCTCCGCCACGCTCGGCGCATCCGGCGCAGGATCGTGCGGCGGACAGTGCTCACGGGCGTGGTGTGCGTGGCGGTCCTCGTGGTAGCCGCTCTCTGGGAGGGCTCGCTCGTCCGCGCTGTGCTCGAACGCGCGTTCTCGAACGCGCTCGGCGGTCCCGTGTCCATCGCTCGACTCTCGTGGACTGCGCCGGACGCGCTGCGG
>VGXJ01000075.1 GCA_016873375.1 Phycisphaerae bacterium | reverse complement strand
TTGTCAAGCTTCAGGTCCTGCACCATCGTGGTGCGCGCGATGGTGAAGCCAACGCCACTGAGCGATCCCTGCAGCGCCGAACGCGCGGTCCAGTCTTCCTTGTTGTCGATCGTCATGCGCGTGATGTTCAGGTCATGGATCTCGACCTCGCCAACGGTGTCGGCCGGCGACACCTCGCCGCGCAGCCACATGATGCCCCGCTTGAGTGAGTCACCCTGCTGCACCGTGATGGCTGCACTGAGGGTTGCGACCCTGCCGTCGTAGCCATCGAACTGCGGCTGGTAGACCGTGAAGGTGCGTTCACCGATGGTGTTCGACTGCGGCCACGCACTGGCTTGTGCCGGGACCGCTGACGGAGTGTTGTCCTGCGCGGGTGCGGGCGAAGAACCGAGCATGGAACTCGACAGCAGCAGGGCTTCGATGAACATGCTGGAGTTGTACCAACCCCGCGTCGAAGGAACGCGGCTCAGTCTGCTTGCTCGATGATGCACCCAATGGCTGGCGGCCAGGGCTTCGAGACATCCTGCCCCGCTGCAGCGGCGATGACTGCATCACGGAGATCGTGATGAATCGGCTGCGGACGCCGCCGACCGATTGCCGAATACAGGTCATTGATGCGACCGCGATAGAGGATCTCGGCCCGACCTTGTCCGATGCGTCGGACCAGGATGGCCTCGGGCGTGACGGTCGCACCGAGTGCCCTGACGATGCGCCGACCGGGGTCCGACACCGCAACGAAGGTCGGGGCCAGCCCGAAGTCCCGGGCATGGTCACGCAGCGTGGTCATGGAAAGGTCGTGGAACGGATAGACGATGAAGCACTCGACGCCGAGGCCCGATGCCGTGCGTGCATCGTCAGCGAGGTACGGCGCGCAGGCGTTGGCGATCGGACACTCGGGCCCCACGAAGGCGACCAAGACCAGCGTGCCCGGCTCGCCATCGAGAGGATCGATCGGCTCTCCTGTGAGCGCACGGGGCACCGACTCGTCGGGGTGCCCGGCGGTCGGAACCGATGTGCATGACACCGCCAATGAGAGCGCGAATGCGCAGCCAACGCAAAGCCAGCGTGTTTGGGGTCGTCGGTGCATCTCCCCGACCATGCTAGGACTCCATCATCTGCCGCACGGGGTACGCGACTCCACACTCCGGGCAACGATCTGCATGGGGGGCGCGCAGATGACCGCAGGATCCACACGAGCCTTGTCTCCACGCCCGCCGCTGGCCGCGCGTGAAGAGCAGCACGGCGCCGGGTCCACAGAGCAGGATCATCGACGCGAACCCCACGCAGAGCGACCAGAACGTGACGAGGCTGCACCAGCAGCTCTCCTTGCGGCGCACGATCACATACAGCGGCACTCCGAGCACCACCTGCAGCGCACTGCCGCGAAAGGCCGCCCGAACCAGCCGACTCACGACATCGGGATTCGATGCCGAGCCCGCCCGCCACAGCACAGTCGACCACGCTGCCGAACTGAGCAGCCAAGTCGCCATCAGAGCCACCACCACCAGCTCGCCGGCAACGGGAGTTGGAATGCTCGAGCCAGTACTGAGCACCACAAGCGCCTCGATCGCAGCAAAGCCGATCATGGTGACCAAGGCACCGGCAACGATGGCTGCCGCCACGACAGACTGCCGCATCGACCTGCCTTCCTGCGCCGCGCGGAACGGCGGGACCGCCGGTGCCGCGAGCATGAGTTGCAGGGTGGCCGCGACGATCGCGATGGCCATCATGATCAGGTGCTCCGGGGGGGAAAGCCCTGAGGAGAAGAACACGACGTCGGTGTAGCTGTTCAGGTAGTTGCCCAAGTTGCCCGAGTCGAACCACTCGTCTGAGATGCCAGCCACGACCATCACGACCAGCGGTGTCAGCAGCCACCATGCGGTAAACGCTGCACACCAGACCAGACCAAGTGCCCGAACCCTCGTCATGGGACTGTTGCCGGCACATCGACCGGCACCTGCGTCGGTTCGCGTCGCTCCGTTTGCGGCTTGGTCGGAGTCGACCCGGGTGGACGAACCACATCGCCGCGGCCGGGGACCCTCGGCTTGGGCGCCTCGCGCGATGGCACCTGCGCCGCGAGCACCTCGGCCATCACTTCGGCAAAGACGCGCGCTTTCGCGGCGATGCGTTCATGCGGTGTCAGGCTGCCGAACTCCACCGTGATCCCCGGGGCCTTGATCGTCTCGGCAGCCCAGCGCTTGAAGGTCCACTGGTCGAGATTGTGCAACGCCGTCGATTCGAGTGTCTCGCGCGGAAAGCGCGCCTGCACGCCATCGAGCCACGCCTGCACGAACCCCGCTGGCTCGACCGCGCTGCCCGGTGCCGGCGTGTAGAGCACATCGCGGTCCGTCGCATGGAAGTCGAGCAAGAGATGGATGCGCGCTCCGGGCTGCGCGGCCAGCGCGTGGATCGCATCACGCACAGCTCGTGTCTCCGGCTGCGAGAACTCATGCCAATCCCGGTTTGGATCGATGCCGCCGAGCGTGCATCGCCACTGCCCTTCGTGTACCCCATCGGGATTCACGAGCGGAATCACCGTGACGCGGAAGCGACGGCCAAAGTCAGCCAGTGCAGCATCAGACTGCTGCAGCCGCTCGATGAACTTCATCAGACCCACGCTGCCCGAGGATTCTGGCGGATGCTGCCGCCCGATCACGACGACATGATCCGGCGGGGCCTGCGGATTCAAGGTGAAGGCCAAGATCGGGCGGCCACCGGTCGTGCGGCCGATCGACTCGACCGCGACGCCGGACTCCATCGCCACGCGCGTCGACCAGGCATCGAGTTCCTCGATGCCGATCATGTGATTGCTCGCGATGAAGATCGGATCAGGAACGATGGAGACCTTGATCGTGCATTCGCGGTCGCCGGGCTGGCCGCTCCACTGCGAGTCAGGTGCCATCGCCCAGCGACGGCCGTCCCGGCTCGCCCACGCGCGCGGCCGGGCCTTCGGCGTGGCGATGGCCAGTCGCAGCGCGACCTCGCAGGGCTTCGACGATCTGATCCGCAGCGCGTACCACGGACTCGGATTGATCGGTTCTCGCTCAGGCGCGACCAGCAGTCTGAACTCCTTCGGGCCGATCTGCTCGCAGCCGTTCAGCCGCGCGCCGCTGAAGAGGTTGTCGATGCAGACGTTGATCCCCGAACCGGCATCGAAGGTCCAGACTCGACGCTCCTGAAGCTCCGCGGCCGGTTCCGACCGAGACGAGATGCTTTGGCGCGCGGCCTGGTCGGGCGCACTCGCCGGGGTCTCCGCTGTGGCCGCAGTCAGGCCCACCGACATGACAAGGACCGATAGCAATGCCCATATGGGCGCGTCATGGCGATTGTTCTGGTGGGGAAGACCGGGTTTCGGCGCCTGCACCGTCACAGCCTACCGACGCACGGAATCGCTTTGCACGGTTCCCGGTATGAGCCCAGGAGCCCGCAGGCCGGCCTCGGAACGCTCGCCTGCGAACCGAGGCACCAAGAACACACTTCGAATTTGGATTCATCCCAATCCGGGCTATATTCTCGCCGGAAGGCGCGGGAAAAGGCACTGGAGGCGGGTCAGAAGGGCGCAGACCACCCCTTTCCCCTTGGAGCCCTTCCCAATGAAGTCCATCGTTTCCCTGACTGCCGGCGCGATCGCTGTGGCCTTGGTTTCGTCCGCCGACGGCGCCATGATTGCCGGTTGGTCGATCACCACCGCGTTCCCCACCGGCACCGGCAACGTGCCTACCGGCAACACGTACTCGGTCGGCGCCGCTGACCAGGGCGACCAGACCGCTGGCAGCTCCCTGAGTTCCTACCACCTGCTCGCTGCGGCGACCTACACCTCGCCAGCGGGCAATGGATCGGCGTACGCCTTCAGCAGCAACAACTGGTCGGCCGGCGATTACTACGAAGCCCGCGTCTCCACCTCCAACTACGCGAACATCAGCGTGTCGTGGGACCAGGCTCGCAGCTCGACTGGCCCCTCGTCGTTCGAACTCATCTTCAGCGTCGACGGCGGCCAGAGCTGGATCAACGCCGCGACCTACACCGTCCTGCAGTCGGGCGGCGGCGGCGCTCCCGGTACGTGGTCGTCGACCGCCTACAACGCGCTCTACTCCAGCAGCCAGGCACTCGCCGGTGCTGAGAACGCGAGCCTTCTCATCGTTCGCTTCCGCTCGCTCGTGACGGCGACATCCAGCGGCTCAAACCGCATCGACAACGTTGTCATCAGCGGCGATCTGGTGCCGGCCCCCGGCGCCGTGGCACTGCTCGCGGTCGCGGGCCTCGTCTCGCGTCGCCGTCGCTGAATCGCAGGCTGCACATCATGATCCCCTCCAGCGGGTGTCGGCTCCGGCCGGCACCCGCTGTGCTTTGATGCACCTTGCTCGAAGTCCGACTCACACGAATCGGTCGCGACGACCGCTGGTTCGCCTTCAGCGCGCCAGCACCACGAGGGACCACGGAGCTACGGTCATCGAGCCCTTGGCCGTTGCCATCGGCGCCGCACCAGCCCGCGTGCCATCGGCAAGAACCGACCACTCCCCCGATGGCAGCGCAAGCGTTGCAGTCACGGGCTCACCATTGAGGGCGATGATCAGCGTGCGCGACGGATCGCGCGACGAGCGACCATCGATTGTCCACGCTAAGAGCGGTGCGGCTCCCAACCACTGGATCGAGTTCCGCACCACGGCGGCATCGGTCATGCGCAGCGCAGGGTGCGCCTTGCGCAAGGCGATCATCCCGGCGATCCAGTCCGTCGTCGATTGCCATGGAACGGCCCGTTCCCAGTCAAAGCGATTCACTCGGTCGCCGCTCACGTAGCTGTTGTGGTCGCCGCCCTTCGTGCGCCCGATCTCACAGCCGCCCTCAAGGAACGGGATGCCCTGCGACAGCAGCACGGTGCCGACCGCCAAACGCAGCATTGCCTCGCGCTCGGCATCGCGCGCGCCCGTTGCCGACCGGGCCAGCTTGTCGACCAAGCACAGGTTGTCGTGCGCACTGATGTAGTTCACGCTTTCCGCGGGTGAAGCCGTGAAGTCATCGATCGATCCTGCCACGCCACGCTTGACCGCATCGCGGTCACCGCCCGGACCATTGGCAAACCCTGTGCGATCGCCGTCAAGGTCGCCGCGAAGCGCATTGCGCAGATGATCGTTGAAGACAGCCATCCCGGTCCCCTTCTGCGCGCCCTTGCCGAAGCGGATCGGGCCGCCGCCGGTCCAAGGCTCACCGTAGAGCGTGGCATCAGGCCGGATCGAGCGCACGCGTTCGACGATGGCACGCACCGTCGCCGGGTCGTGCGTCCCCAACAGATCGAAGCGGAACCCATCGACGTGGTACTGACGCAGCCAATGAGCGAGCGAATCGAGGATGTACTTGCGCACCATGGGGCGCTCATCGGCCACCGAGTTGCCGCATCCGGCGTCATTCGTCAGCGAGCCGTCACGCGTCGTGCGGAAGAACCAGCCCGGCACGGTCGCATCGAAGGGACTGGCTTCGCCGCTGGAACTCGTATGGTTGTAGACGACATCAAGCACCACGCGAATCCCCGCTGCGTGCATGCCAGCAACCGCTTGGCGCAGCTCGCGCACCGGCGCCAGCGGATCGCGACGATCCGCCGCGAAATTCGACTCGGGCACGTTGAAGAGCGCCGTCCAGTAGCCCCAGTTGTACTCATCAGGCTTGGCCGTGAAGTCATGGATCGGCAGCAGGTGCACGCCCGTGATGCCCAGTCGCCGCAGGTGCGCCAGTCCCGTTGGTGCACCCACCACGCTGCCTTCATGCACCAGCCCCAGGTACGAGCCGCGACGATCCGCCGGGCACGACGCATCGGCCACCGTGAAGTCGCGCACATGGAGTTCGTACAACACCTCATCGGTGGGCTGCGCAAGCGTCGGTCCCTGATCGGCCTGCCAGCCAGTCGGCTCCAGGCGCGACAGGTCGGCAAGGATGCTGAACGAACTGTCTGCACTGGCCGCCACGGCATGGATGTCCGCCGCCGTGCGCCGCCGCCCGTAGTGCGTGAATGCCAGCCGGTACGGCACACCGTGCAGATCGCCCGGAACCGCGATCGACCAGGTGCCCTTCGGTCCGGCGACCAGAGGGAGCGTCCTGCTTGGTGCATCAAGCCCCCTCTCGAAGAGTTCAAGCTCGACCCCGCGTGAGACGGGCGACCAGGTGGTGACCGTGGCGCGATCCTGCGAGCACGTCGGACCGAGCACCGCATCGAGCGCCGCGAAGGCCGAGTCCTCAAGGATGCCACGCGCGATGACGGGCCTCCACGCGCCACCGACCTCGACGGAAAGTCGGCCAATCGCCTCGTCCGCAACAGGCTTGCCCAGCTTGACCGTGAACGTCGGGCGCCCGTCGCCGCCGCGATCCGCCATCACCGACGAGACCGCAGGCGAGCCAACATCGTCGATGCGCACCTTGATCGCCTTGCGCGCCTTGTCGTCGAGCGGTCCCGACATGGCAAGCGTGATCGATTGCCGTCCATCCAAGAACGCCCCGACGAAGGAACTCGATCGATCGATTGCCTTCGCCGAGGCATGGATCGCCACCTGCCCGGCCGCAAGCCAGATTTCAGTCCGGCCGCGCGGCTTGAGATCGATGAATCGGTCCTGCTCGACATCCTTGCGCTCCCAATCGCCCTTGCGCACGATGAAGCCCAGCCGCTCGATGCCGTCATCGGCCTCGAAGCGCGCCACGGCGCCGTCCTTGTCGGCGGCGAACGGCACGCTGCGCCCAGCACCGCCTTGGTTCCACACCCAGAGGTTCCAACCGGCGTAATCGCCGTCCGGACGCCAGTAGTGGACCACCACAGCACGGTCCGCCAACGCAGCGTTTGAGTTTCCAGTCGGTCCCCTTGCGGCAGATGCGGGTTCCACCATGACCCACGACACCAGGCCCAACACCATCGCCATCACCGCTGCCATGCTCGTCATGCCGTGGATCCTAGATCCTTGCGCTCCGTCACTGCTTCATGGTCCATCGTGATTCATGTCACGTGCCACGGCGCACCGATGCACCGACATGCACGATGACGGCCTGCAGGCTCGATTCGACCATCTGGTCCGATGGCTGGACGAACTTCGTTCGATCAGTCTCTATTGGGCCGGGCAACCGCTGCAGGTCGACACCAAGTCCGACGGATCGCCAGTCACACAGGCCGATCGCGCAATCGAGTCGGTTCTGCGAGCGAAAATCCGGATGCACCATCCGTCCGATGCCATCTTGGGCGAAGAGCATGGGGATGAGTCGGGCTCGAGCGGCTGGCGCTGGATCATCGATCCCATCGATGGCACCGCCAGTTTCATCCGCGGGATACCCCTCTGGGGAACGCTCGTTGGACTTGAGCAGCGCACCAGCGGCGGGGAGCCGGTGGTGGTCGCCGGCATCGCCGACTACCCGGCACTGGGCGAACGGATCGAGGCCTCTTCGCCTGATGAAGCGTGGTGGACACGAGCAGATCACCGGCAGCGATGCCGGGTCGCCCCGGGGCGACCACTGCACGCTGCGACCATCTGCACGACCAGCGCCGAGTACTTCCGCAGCTCCAATCGCTTGGACCTGTGGTCGCGCTTGGGGAGAGCCGCGGGCTCACTTCGCGGGTGGAGCGACTGCTCCGCGCTGCTCCTGCTCTGCACAGGTCGCGTGGATGCCGTGGTCGAGCCGGTCATGCACCCCTGGGACATCGGCCC